>NZ_JAHBDP010000086.1:0-48804 GCF_019956495.1 Pseudomonas sp. BF-B-26
CCTTCCCAAGGTTCGACCCACCCGCCCGCTATTAAGGCAGATGAAGCGCCGAACCTTACATATCGATATATACGATTGATTTAAGCGTTTATTTGCGCTTTTTAATCAAATTAACTGGCGTAGCATGAATTCCATACCCAAGGCACAAAACGCCAACGAACCTGGAGCCACTACCATGAAAACCAAACTGATCCTCGCCCTGACCCTTTCCGTCCTGGCCGCTAACACCTTCGCCGCTGACGGCTACGACCGCACTGGCTCGGCTACTTACACCACACAAGCGGCTGTCGCTTCTGATGGTTACGACCATACCGGCTCGGCGTCTTTCGCTTCCGATGGCTCCGATCACACGGGCGCTGCCAAACTCGCTGCTGACGGTTTTGATCACACTGGCGCCGCCAAAGTCGCTGCTGACGGCTTCGATCACACCGGTGCAGCCAAGGTGGCAGCTGATGGTTCCGACCACGTGGGTGCAGCCCGCCTCAGCTGACCATTGAGTGCGACTTCACAGCCCGACTTCGGTCGGGCTTAGTTGTGTCTGGGGGCATCGAAAAGTGACTCAAAACACAACATGTAGTGAAAAACGCCGTTTTTTGGCTGTTTTTTGAACAAAAAAATGGCTAGCCAAAATTTATGAAAAAAAATCTTCACGCCCGACATCCAGCCAAAGCCCTATAAACCCTCGCTCCGACCGAAAAACCCTCCTTCTCGACCGCTGCATGCGCGGATTCGCCCCACCACGGCAGCAAAAATTTCCCTATAATGCCGCCTTAAACGGGCCTGCAATATTCCCTTACAGGGATAACAGCCAGTCTGAAGCCCACGCCGAAGTCTTCACCGATTTCTGCGCCCGTCAGAGGCTCTCGGAACCCCGTACAAATTTATGTTTATTTGCCTGCGTGTACCGCTGCAAAAAACGCTATCCAACGCGGCCAGTACGGCCGTGTGAAAAACCAACCTATCAGTTTTCACACGGGCATCTGGCCCTCACGCAGGAGACGACACGTCATGCTGAGCTGGGACGAATTCGACAAAGAAGACAGCGGCGAAACCGTTGTAAAAGGCGCCAACGCCGGGCACGCAACTGAAGCCAACATGGACCGCCTCGACACCGCTGGTGGCGTCGCGGCTCAAGAAGCCCGCGCTGTCACCGCGTCCGACTCCGCCGCAATCGCCCGAGCAAAAGCTGCCCTGGACAACCTCGACATCGCCGAAGGCCTCGCCGAACTCGAAGGCGCCTCCGCCCGTGTGGCCGTCGACGAAAAGCGCATGATCAACTGCCGCGCCGACCTCAACCAACTCGTACCATTCAAGTACGACTGGGCCTGGCAGAAGTACCTGGACGGCTGCGCAAACCACTGGATGCCGCAAGAAGTCAACATGACCGCCGACATCGCCCTCTGGAAAGACCCGGAAGGCCTGACCGACGACGAGCGCCGCATCGTCATGCGCAACCTCGGCTTCTTCTCCACCGCCGACTCCCTGGTTGCCAACAACCTGGTCCTGGCCGTGTACCGCCTGATCACCAACCCGGAATGCCGCCAGTACATCCTGCGCCAGGCCTTCGAAGAGGCGATCCACACCCACGCCTACCAGTACTGCATCGAATCGTTGGCCATGGATGAAGGCGAGATCTTCAACATGTACCACGAGATCCCATCGGTCGCGAAAAAAGCCACCTGGGGCCTCAAATACACCCGCTCGATCTCCGATCCGAAGTTCGAAACCGGCACCGTCGAAACCGACAAAGAGCTGCTGCGCAACCTGATCGCCTACTACTGCGTTCTGGAAGGCATCTTCTTCTACTGCGGCTTCACCCAGATCCTCTCCATGGGCCGCCGCAACAAAATGACCGGCGTCGCCGAGCAGTTCCAATACATCCTGCGCGACGAATCCATGCACCTGAACTTCGGCATCGACGTGATCAACCAGATCAAAATCGAAAACCCACACTTGTGGGATGCCGAAATGAAGGAAGAAGCTTCGCAGATGATTCTGCAAGGCACTCAGCTGGAAATCGAATACGCGCGTGACACCATGCCTCGCGGCGTGTTGGGCATGAACGCGGCGATGATGGAGGACTACCTGAAGTTCATCGCGAATCGTCGTTTGTCGCAGATTGGGTTGAAAGAAGAGTATCCAGGGACGACTAACCCGTTCCCTTGGATGAGCGAGATTATGGACTTGAAGAAAGAGAAGAACTTCTTTGAGACTCGGGTTATTGAGTATCAGACTGGTGGGGCGTTGAGCTGGGATTGATTCCAGAGCTCGCCGCGATTTGACGATTGCACTCTGAATCGAAAAATCGAAAAGCAAGAGCCCCGATCTGATCGGGGCTTTTTATTGGGGAATGAAAAACTTTTTTCCTTCCCTACGCTACGACGCTAAAACTCCTACAACACTTACAGCTCCGTCCGCATTGATGCTCTGTCAAAGCACCTCTAAGCTCCATTGCAGGTGCCTAAGAAACGCCCAACGTAGAAGCTTGGTCAATCACACAGACACGCAACTCACCCTTTGGTGGTTTGTCGTTCGGATGTGCGAAGGCTTTGCTCGTTGGGATTTTTCAAGTCCACTCTACGTTGGGGTCAGGCCCTCCTAAATCTACACGTAGAGGTAATGGATATGCCTGAACACGATCTACCCCGCACTCTCGCCATTCTGGAGATCAGTCATGACTGATCCCTTCTCTGTAACAGTCTTCACTCGCCACAACCTTACCCTCCATGCCCTCCTACTAGAAAACCAGCCATGGTTCTGCGCCCGCGATCTGGGTCGTTTGATGGGTTTCCACCTGAACGATCGAGTGGTCAGCAAACTGGACGAGGATCAGCGGCATACGTTGTTGATTGATTACCACGGCCAACCGGAGAAGCGGCTGATGCTCAGCGAGTCCGGAGTGTATGCCTTGTTGGTTTATCACTACGCACCGGGGAATCGGTTGTTGCGTGAATGGCTAACTCATCAAGTAGTGCCAGCTTTGCGCGATGCGGGGCAGTCAAAGAATGCGGATCGACCGATGTTGAGTTTGTTGGATTGGCCGGAGATGTCGTTGAGTCTGTTGCATTGGCAGGATGAAGGCTGGATTCGGCTTCGAGATATGCCTTATCTGTTGCTGAATCGCACACGGCGGCGGGTGCCGGTGGTTAAGCCTTGGTGGCGGAAGGTTTTGGAGGCTCTTCAGTCTTCAACGCATTCGGTTGGTTAGCCTTTGTAGGACCGACTGAACGAAGCGTCGGGATTTTCTGTAGGAATTTTCGTAGACAGCCGTAATGGCCACTTAGTATCGTCCGAGGGTTTTCAGCCCTCGGCGATTTTATGGACACGGAAAAGAGCAACAGCGATTGGAGTGACGCGGAGATTCAGGCTGCGGTCGATTCTTATCTCAGCATGTGGTCACGTGAGCAGAACGGTCAGGCGTTCAATAAGGCCCATGAAAATCGTGTACTACGCGAAGGTCTCTTAGCCGGCCGCACTAAGAGCTCAGTAGAGTTTCGGATGCAGAACATTTCTACGATCATGGCCGAGTTGGGTCGAGAGCCTATCAAGGGTTACAAACCCGCCAAGAATGTCGGCGCGAACGTTGCGCGAAGCATTCGAGAAGCGCTCAACGCTCCAAATACGTTGACCTCTGAGGATTTTGTCCCGACAGCGGACGAGGCAACGCTGGAACAGCGTTCTGCCAAACTTGAAAAACAACCGATTAAAGACGTGCCGAAAGGGATTGAGAGACCAGAACAGACTCAGTCCAGCGGAAAGTCGTATGTTCGCGATCCTGAGGTGAGAGCTTGGGTTCGCCAACAGGCTAACGGTAGATGCGAAGGCTGTGGCGAGCCTGCTCCGTTTGAAAAGGATGGCAGGCCGTTTCTTGAGGTCCACCACGTTAAGCATTTGGCACAGGACGGTTCGGATCGGCCAAGCAATGCCGTGGCGCTGTGTCCGAACTGTCATCGACGTTGTCACCATTCCGGTGACCGGGATGAGTTCACTGCCTCACTGTTTCAGAAGGTGGAACGGTTGAAGTTTGAGTGATTGGGCCTGTAGAACTTCATCGGCACATGCGCACGAAGACGGCGAGCGATTTTTGTTCTGGTTCTGACTATCAAACCTGCTCTACAACGTTTTTACCCAGCCTAAGCCGATCGCCGCCCATGGCCCCTCGTTCACTTGTTCATCATCTCGCTATGATGTGCGTCTCCTTCCATCGCGTCCTTGCCATGGTCGGAAAGCTGGGCATCAAACCACTGGTGAAGCGCCGCTATCAAGGCTGGATCCGAGGTCTTGAAGGCCAATTCGGCGCCACCTTCGATGTCTTTGTAGGTGATCGCCATTTGCCCAGGCTTGGCAGCTTTCAGGTCTGCCAGGCCAGGCATGTCTTGGCCATGGATGTGCGCCGGGCCTGAGAAGTCGCCCTTGAGAAACCGCTCGCGGATATCTTGAAGGTGCTGGCGAACCCACTGCACTTGGGCAGCATCCGCAGGCTTTTTGACGACCACTTGCTGAATGCCGCCTTCAGCGGTCTTGGTGAAGACATGGGTCGTCGCTGCGAGGCTGAACGGCATGACATCCTTGCCGCGACCTGCAACCTCGGCTTGCCGTTGCGCGTCGTTCGAATGATCCATGGTCTGAGCGTGAAGGTTTGCAGCAAGCGCCGAGAGAACGATTGAGGCGATGGCGGCTTTTAGCACGGTCTTTCTCCGATGTTGGAAGGGGGTGAGCCGACGCTGGCGCGTCAATCCAACAGGCGCTTCAGCGCTGCGACACCAACAGGTGGCTCCGCCGTCCAGGGCACCACGATGACATCGTGGCTGGTTTGGTCTGCAACCCGCGCCATCTGCTTGCGCTCACTGTCCAGGCGCGCTCGCAGCAGCGGGTCATCGGTGTCTGTGGCCAATAGAGACTTATTGACCACCCAGGCAAACGGTTCGATTTTGGCCCTGCGCAAGTCATCCTGCAGTGCTGCCGCCTGAGACACCGGTGTGGCTTCCGGCAGCGTCACCAGGATGATTTTGGTGTAGTGCGCATCTTGCAGGCGCATCAAAGGCGTGACGATGTGGTCCGAGTCGCCTTTGAATTCCCGAACCATCTGGCGGTGATAGGCGCCTGTGGCATCCATCAGTAGCAGTGAATGACCCGTGGGGGCGGTATCGAGCACCACGAACGACGTTCTGGCTTGAGCAACCACGCGGGAGAACGCGTGGAAGACCGCGACCTCTTCGGTGCAGGGGGATCGTAGATCCTCGATGAGCAAGGCTATTTCATCGTCCGTCAGGGTTGGCGCGCGGGAGGCGACGATCTTGTCCACGTATTTTTGGGTCTCGACCTTGGGGTCGATGCGGCCAACGTCGAGCCCTTGCACATCGGCGTTGAGGGTCACCGCCAGATGCGCCGCAGGGTCCGTGGTGCTCAGGTGCACGGACTTGCCGTGCTGCACCAGGCCCAGGGCGATGGCGGCGGCAATGGTGGTTTTGCCTACTCCCCCTTTGCCCATGACCATGATCAACCCGCGTTCGTCATTCGCAAGCTCGGCAACCAGTTCCGAGAGGGTGTGGTGTTCCAGAGGTGAGCGCGTTTGTGTTGCAGCCGTTGTTGGCCTGGCAAGTTCCAGGGAAAGCAGACTGCGGAGCGCGGGCAAGCCAACGGAATCTACAGCCTTGAGCGAAATGTAGTCGGCTGAAAGCTGGCGCAGCGACGCGGGCATCTCGTCGAGCGCCTGCTGGCCGATCGCTTCGATGGCGGCTGCGATCGGGTCATTCAAGTCGCTGCGTTTGAACACAGCGTTCACCACTAAACGCTGGTTTTCCAGACCCAACTCACGGAGCTCGTCGGAGGAACGCGCGGCCTCGCCCAGTGCGCCTTTGTCAGGACGAGCCACTAGCACGACGGTGGTCAGGGCTGGATTGTTGAGCGCCGCCAACGCCTGATTGAAAAGCTGCTCCTGCATTTTCAACCCCGAGTGCGGCCCCAGGCATGACGCACCACGATCATTGCCTTCCAAAAATCCGCTCCACGCTTTGGGCAGGCTCAACAGCCTGAGCGTGTGTCCCGTGGGCGCGGTATCGAACACGACATGATCATAGGCCGCGCCCCCCTGTGACAGGAGGTGGGAGAACTCATCGAACGTAGCGATTTCGGTCGTGCATGCTCCCGAGAGTTGCTCACGCACCAGAGCAATATCTTGATCGCTGGCCTGGGCGCCCATTTGCTCCACCACCCGGGCCCGGTAGTCGATGGCAGCGGTCCCGGGGTCGATGTTGAGCACGAACATTCCAGGCACGTTCGGCACCGCTACAGGCTGATTGCTCAGCTCGACACCGAGCATCTCATCAAGGTTAGAGGCCGCGTCTGTGCTAACCAGCAGCACCTTCTTGCCTGCATCAGCCAAGGCGATTGATACCGCAGTGGAAACCGACGTTTTGCCAACCCCGCCCTTGCCAGTGAAGAACATATATTGGGTGGGCTGATCGAGCAGTTTGATGGTGGACTGCATGGCACGTTAGCCTCGCTACGGAGCACAATTGAGGCTCAGAGTTTAGACCGATGCTCAGCAGCGCCAACTTTATCTGAAAAACATTCAGTGCAACCCGCCCCACCTCCCGCTATTAATACCCTTCCCCACTCAAGGACCCGAGCCCGCCATGAAATTCGACCTCGCCTACTGCCTCAGCCTCGACGACAAGCTGTCGATCTATGACGTGCGCGATCTCAATTTCGACGAAACCATGGATTTCGACTCCGCCAAAGAACACTTCCAATGCCCCAACGATGCTTGTCGTTTGGCGTTCGATGCGGCGAATGTGTTGACGACGTTCAACGCCAAAAACGTGAACTACGTTCGCACCCCGCACTTCAAGAACACGCCCAGCACCCGCCATGTCGCGGATTGTCCTTATGTCAGTCTCAAGGCGTCGACGTCAGGTGTGGACGCGGACGGTGCGGAAACGGATGACAGTCGCGAGGAGCATTTCCCGTCGGAGTTGTTGCTGACGCGACGTGAGTATGTGCGTAAGCCATCGAGCCCGGCGGTGGCGGCTGATGTGATGCGGGATGATCCGAAACCGCCTTCAGCGGCCAGTGATGTCGAACACCCAAGCCGCGAATCAGCACCGGACAAGACCAGTGTCTTCGCCCACCCGGTGGAGTGTTTTGTGTCGAACTTCGAGGACAAGGAGCTGCTCAAGCGCATGCCGCTGAAGATTGGTGAGCACACGGCGCCTTATGGGTCGTTCTTCAAGAAGATCGAGTATCTGCAGGACAACAAGGGGCTGATTTACTGGGGCAAGATCAAGGAGATCAAGGATTACACCCAGAGCTTTCGCATCGATTTCGAACAGAAGGTCTGGTTCAAGCAAGCGGACGAGGCGAAGAAGAAGCCTTATTCAGTCAACGTTTACTTGAGCAAAAAGCTGATCGACAACTACCGCAAGCGCAAAGCGTTTCTGGAAGAGATCAAGCACGCCAGTGAGAGCGGGAAAGAATTGTATTGCTTCTTTTATGGCGTGACGCCGGAGTTGAAGATGGTGCCGAGCAAGAAAAACCCCGAGCAGACGTTCGGGGTGTTCAGCGCGAATATTGAGAACCTGGATCACTTTATTATTCGTGAGGCGCCAGGGTTGGCGAGTCAATAGTCATTGGCTCACCCTGCTGGACGTCATTCTGAATGAAACCCTGTTTATAAAGTGGTCTTTGTAAGCTTATGGGGCATGATGGGCCGTAGTGCTTTCCCTGATGTCCAACGCCGATGAGTGCCCTATCTTGTGTCAGTGATTCCCCTACTGGTCTGTGACGACTCCAACATGGCCCGCAAGCAGGTGTTACGGGCGCTGCCGGCGGACTGGCCGGTTTCGGTTACCGAGGCAGGTAATGGTCGCGAGGCAATGGAGGCCATACGCCGGGGGTTAGGGCTGGTGGTGCTGCTCGACCTGACCATGCCGGAGATGGATGGTTATCAGGTGTTGAGCGCCTTGCGCACCGAAGGATTGAAGGCGCAAGTCATCGTGATCTCTGGTGACATTCAGGAAGAAGCAGTGCGCCGCGTGCGTGAGCTGGGCGCGCTGGCGTTCCTGAAAAAGCCTTTCGACGAACACGAGCTGCGCCAGACACTCAGTCAGCTGGGGCTACTGACGGAACCCGGCCAGGCGTCGCAGGGGAGTCGTCCGGCAGCGAACACGGTCATCAGTTTTCACGATGCGTTTCGCGAAACGGTCAACGTTGCCATGGGCGGGGCGGCCGCCCTGATAGCCCAGGTGTTGGGAGTTTTTGTGCAGTTGCCGGTCCCGAACGTGAACATCCTCGAAGTCGGCGAATTGCACATGGCCCTGACCGATGCCAGTAGCAGCCAGCAACTCACGGCCATCTGCCAGGGGTTCATCGGCAGTGGCATCGCCGGCGAAGCCCTGCTGATGTTTCACGACTCGGAAATCGCCGACATCGCGCAGTTGATGCAGCGTCAGAGCAGCGATTATTCGGACCTGGAAATGCTGCTGGACCTCTCCAGCGTTCTGATCGGTGCTTGCCTGAGCAGCATTGCCGAACAGATCGATGTGGTGTTTTCTCAAGGCCATCCGCAGATCCTCGGCCAGCACGCGGCCATCGATGAGCTGATCCGGGTCAATCACAAGCGCTGGAAAAAGACCCTGGCGGTGGAAATCAGCTACAGCCTGGAAGGGCACGATATTCGTTTCGACCTATTGTTGCTGTTCACGGAAGACTCCATCGAGCGGTTAACCCACAAACTCGCCTACTTGATGAACTGAGCCATGAACGAGCCTATCGATCTGAACGAGTTTCACTGGTTGCTGGCGATCGTCCAGAGCATCGACGTCGGTGTGGTGGTGCTCGACCGCGACTACCACGTGCAGGTCTGGAACACCTTCATGGAGAACCGCTCTGGGGTGCAGCCCAAGGATTCCCACAATCAGAGTTTCTTCAGTCTGTTTCCTGAAATCGACCGCCAATGGTTTAGCCGCAAGGTGGAAAGCGTCGCTACCCTTGGTACGCCAGCGTTCACTGTTTGGGAGCAGCGCCCGTATCTGGTGCGGTTCAAGAACTATCAGCCGATCACCGGCCAGGAAGAGTTCATGTACCAGAACACCACGCTGTTACCGCTGCGCTCCACCGACGGCAAAATCAACCATATCTGTCTGGTGATCTATGACGTCACCGACGTCGCCACCAACCGGCATCAGCTGCTGGCCGCAAATGCGCAATTGCAGCAACTCTCCAGCACCGATCGGCTGACGGGTCTGTACAACCGCGGCCATTGGGAAGAAAGCCTGAAAGTCGCCTATGCCCGGCACCAGCGTTATGGCAATGCCACCAGCCTGGTGATGCTGGATATCGATCACTTCAAGCGGGTCAACGACACCTATGGTCACCAGGCGGGCGACAAGGTCATCGAGGAAGTCTCCAGGCTGATCCGCGAACATGTGCGCGAAACCGATGTGGCTGGGCGTTATGGCGGTGAAGAGTTCGGCGTGGTGCTTTCGGACACCGACAAGACCGGTGCACAGGTTTTCGCCGAGCGTCTGCGTGAGGCAGTCGAAGGGCTGGAAGTGCTGCACAACGACCAGAGCATCCGTTTCACCATCAGCCTGGGGGTGGCCGACCTGAGCCAGCCCTCGACCAATTACGCCGACCTGATCGCCTGGGCGGACCACGCGCTGTTTGCGTCGAAGAAGGCCGGGCGCAATCGGGTGACGGTGTATGAGTAGATAGCATCCTCAACTCTGCGAAAGCGCCCATTCCTCCAATACCAGTCAGTTAGCGGAAATTTTCCCGTCTGGTGGGCATTTGTGGCGAGGGGGCTTGCCCCGGCTGGGGCGCACAGCGGCCCTAAAATCGGCGACCCTGTTGTGTCAGACACACCGCATTTGCAGGTTTCAGGACTGCTTCGCAAAATACTGAGCTGCTGGTTCGTGAAGCGCCGGGGTTGGCGGATAAATAATTCAGTGTCAAGGCAACTTCAATGCTACGTGGCCGGGGTGTTGTTTGATCAGGTTGTACGGCAGGGTGCTCCATTCCACGTTTCGACACATTGCTTGGTTGTGAGCAAAGGAAGGCAGCAATTTGATGCCTTGGTCGGTGAAGTACCAGGAGGGGAAGATCCACGATTGTTCTTCACCGTAGACGCAGCCATCGTTACGGTCAGTCGTGGTGGTGACTTCCACGGGATAGAGCGTACGCAATTGACCTACCAGCCACGGTGCCAATTCTTTGGTGCGGTATTCGGAATAGGCGAGATAAGCATCATTGGACGCCTTGTCGTCGAGCTGGTTTAGTTCGTAGTACTGCGGCTCGCCTTGTCCGATCCAAAGCACATCCTCCAGCGCCAGGGTCTTGCCGGTCTTGGTATCAAGATTGAACGGCATGTCCCTCTCATCCGAATAAGACCCGCCACAGTTGGACTCAGCCTTGATGTTCACGCTGATCACCGAGGGTGACATCCATAACGGATCGGCCGTTTGGCTGTAGACGTACATCCCGGGCTGGGTGAGGCAGTCGTGAAAGCTGACGACTTGCTGCCACAAACGCCCCATTAATTGTTGATTGATGCGCTGAAGTTCTTCGGCGGTGTAACCCGAAATCACTTCAAACAACGACATCCCGGATTGCGGTTCGCTCCACCATTGCAGCGTGTAGCCCATGAAGGTTTCGGTCTTGCCTTGTTTGAGTTTCATACCTTGCAGGCGCAGGTATTCATAAGACGACACGTCATGGAGCGTAGCGAGATAAGGCAAAGTACCAACTGGAACCGGTGGTAGTTTGGCTCGCAGCAGTTCTATCTTCAGGACTTTGCCTTGGGGGCTGGTCCATTCCCCGGATAAGCCGTTGGATGTGGGCTGAAGACGAATGTTCGGGCGCGGTTTACCCTCGTTATCGCGGTCGTTGCCCTCATCAAATCTCAGCGCCTCACCGTCCTTTTCGCCTCTGAGCATTAAGTCCTTGCGGTACTTCTGGTAGAAGTAGCGCCCGCTCACGTCCTTGGCGTTATCGGTGTTCACCTCCAACACAATCGGTGAATTGCCTAACGTTCCGGAGTAAACCTGTTTGCCACCGTCGGCGCCCAGCGCAGTAGAAACCGCTGAGCACACCAGCACGACAACACCGGTCAGACGAAACAGTCCTTTGAACATCACATCATCCTTGAATGAAACGAGCGCCTACTCGCGCAAAAGAGCGACGGATTATGGCGAAGCATCGTCCGAGAATCGATGAAAAGCTACGTCGCCAGCACTCAACTCAGGCACAGGCTGATCATTACCAAAACCAGCAAACCAACATACACCCGCGCATGCATTCGATCCGGAGTCCGCCCAATCCACGGCGTAGCCAACCGAATCCCCACCAGCGACCCCACCGTCAACACCGCAAACGCCAGCACATCCACATAACCGACAAACCACGGCCCAAGATCAAACTCGGTAAACCCAGCCATGGCCATGTAAGTCAGCGTCCCGGCCAGCGCCACGGGCAAACTCAGTGGATTGGCCATGGACGTCGCCTGGGACATGCTTAACCCACAACGCCGCAACAACGGCACGGTCATAACGCTGCCGCCTACGCCGAGAAACGTGGCGATGGTGCCGATTCCGACACCGCCGCCTGACACTTCTGCCCTTCCCAATCGCCGTGGGATGGCGGTGTCGGACGCTGTAAGAAAGCCGCGTCGCAACAAGCAATCCGCGATGGTCACGCCCAGGTACGCGATGAAGGCATAGCGGATCACCTCGCCACTGGCCCACATCGCCGCGACGGCGCCGACGACCGCGCCCACGCCGATGAACCCGCCCAACGGCCACAGGTAATGACGAATGAGATTACCGGCGCGGCGGTGTTTTCCGGTGGCGATCGCTGCGTTGACGATCATCACGCAGGTCGAGGTTGCCACAGCAATGTGCATCGCCGATTGGCTGACGGGGTCGTCTGTGCCTTGGCGGGTCATGAGCATGCGGTACAGCAATGGCACGACGACGAAACCGCCGCCGAAGCCGAACAGCACGGCCGTGACGCCTGTCATGCAGCCGAAGAGTGCCAGCAAGAGGTAGAAGAACATCGCGCATCGTCCGTTGGTTGAGAGTGGCCGACGATAGAGCGATGGGGGGTTGGCCTATCGCCGGTAAGTTAAGTAAGAGCAATCCTTGTGGGAGCGGGCTTGCTCGCGAAAGCGGTGTGTCAGGCGACATCAATGTTGGCTGTGCCGCCGTCTTCGCGAGCAAGCCCGCTCCCACAAGGATTGCTCTTAACTTACGGGTATTAGGGCTTGGCCTGCTTCAGCAAGTCAGCCAATAATATTTGCGTTTACGCCAACCGCTGGATGACGCTTGATGCGCAATGTTTCGATTGATCTGCTGGACGACACGCCACGACCGGTGGTGGCCATCGGCACGGATTACCCCAACGGTCAGCTATTGCCGCGCCATACCCATCGACGAGCGCAGTTGTTGTACGGCGCCACCGGGGTGATGCAGGTGAGTACGCACGACGGCAATTGGGTGGTGCCGCCGCAGCGGGCGGTGTGGATTCCGCCGGGGGTGGCGCATGAGGTGTTGATGCTGGGGGTGAGCACTCGCAGTTTGTACATCGAACCGGGAACGGTTGATTTGGGCAAGCGCTGCCAGGTGATCAGTGTTTCGCCGTTGATGCGGCATTTGCTGATGGAGGCGGTGGAGGTTGCGCTGGAGTACGACGAGGCCGGACGCGATGGTGCGCTGATCGACTTGCTGCTGCATGAGTTGGCCCATAGCGCTCACTTGCCGTTGCACATTCCGCTGCCCCTGGATGCGCGGCTGCTTGGGTTGTGTCAGATGTTTCTCCAGCAACCGAACGCTCATCAGTCACCACAGCAATGGGCCGATCAGTTGCATATCAGCCTGCGGACTTTCAATCGCCTGTTCCGCCAACAGACGGGTCTGAGTTTCAGCCAATGGCGGCAGCGGGCTTGCGTGGTGCTGGCGCTGGCGCGGTTGGTGGTGGGCGAACCGGTGACGCGCATTGCCCTGGATTTTGGCTATGACAGCCCGGCGGCGTTCTCCACGATGTTCCGTCGCATCCTGGGACAAGCGCCAACGACCTGGCTGGACGGGACGAGATAGAACCAATCAAAAAATGAGTTTGATTCGGGCTCAAAACAACTGTACAAAAACACAGTATTTTTTGAATCAGCACTCTTGAGCCCGGAGAACACCATGGCCTCTCTTGCGATGAAAATCACCCTGGAACGTATCGCCCTTTTCCAATTCACCCCCGCGCATAGCGTTCAAGCCCGAGCGATGCTGGGTTGGAGTGTGGAGCAACTGTCTCGGGAATCCGGGGTTTCGGTGGACGCTATTCAGCGATTTGAGGATGAACGCGATGTGCTGGATGTTACGCGGCTGGCGTTGGCTTATCGGTTTGAATCGGAGGGGTTGGTGTTCTTCCCGGGGTTTGCGCCGGGGAGAGGGATGAATGTGAAAGGGACAACGCCTGATCCGGTGGGGCGGGCGGATTATGCGATGGTTGAGTGAGGTGCCGGCCCGGGCCGCTTGCAGGGTAAGCAGCCCGGTTTCACATCATCAAGCGTTCTGAGGTTCCACCTGATCGCCAACACTTTCCAACTCCGACCACCAAGTGCTACCCCGCTGCGGATACATCACGTTGAACGCCTGCCCCATCTGCGGCGTGGTAATCGACACGCTCCGCTCCCAGGCCAACGCCAGAATGCGGTCAAAGGGTTCGTACCAGGCGTGCATCGACAAATCGAAGGTGCCGTTATGAATCGGCAGTAACCACCGGCCTTTGAGGTCGATATGCGCTTGCAGGGTTTGCTCCGGCTGCATGTGCACATGCGGCCACTCAACGTTGTAGGCACCGGTTTCCATGAGGGTCAGGTCGAACGGGCCGTACTGTTCGCCGATGCGTTTGAAGCCGTCGAAATAACCGCTGTCGCCGCTGAAGAAGATTCGTGTGTCACCGCTGATCATCACCCAGGAGGCCCACAGCGTGCTGTTGCCATCGAACAGACCGCGACCGGAAAAGTGCTGCGAAGGTGTGGCGATGAACTGAATACTGTCGACCTCAGTGCCTTGCCACCAGTCCAGTTGCCGGACCTTGCTGGCGTCGATGCCCCATTTGATCAGGGTGTCGCCCACGCCCAACGGCGTGAGGAAGTACTTGGCCTTATCCGCCAGTTTGAGTACGGCTTGATAGTCGAGGTGGTCGTAGTGATCGTGGGACAGGATCACCGCTTCAATCGGAGGCAGTTCTTCGAGGCTGATCGGCGGCTGGTGAAAGCGCTTGGGGCCGGCCCATTGCACGGGTGAGGCGCGTTCGGCGAAGACCGGGTCGGTGATCCAGAATTTGTCCTGCAGTTTCAGCAGTACGGTGGAATGGCCGAGGCGGTAAACGCTGTGGTTGGGGGCGGCGATCAACGCTGCTTGAGTCAGGGTTTGTACCGGGACAGGCGCCGTCGGGCGGGTGTTACGCGGTTTATGGAAGATCATGTTCCACATGATGCGCAGGGTTTTGCGAAAGCCTTCGCGCTTTGCCAGCGCATGGTTTCGAAAGAGCCCTTCTACCTGACGGGAAGCTTCAGGCGTGGAGGCGTTGTCCGCAGGGGAAGTTGAAGTGGCCATGACTGAATGACTCCAGGAAAACCACTTGATTCGCAGTTTTCCGCTCGGGACGATAAATGGCCAAGGCACGCACGCATCAGCCGGAGATTCTATTGTTCACTGCGCAGGATTAACAAAACATTACACTGCACAGTGTAGTTTCAAGGTTGCATCAAAGCTGATCACAAGTAAACTGCCAAGTGTAGTTCTCACTTCTTCCTGCCAAAAGCGTACTTATGACAGCTCCACAGCGCCTCACCGACCGAAAACGCGAAGCCATCATTCAGGCGGCGATTGCCGAATTCCGTGCCAACGGTTTCGACATCACCAGCATGGACAAGATCGCTGCCACCGCCGGCGTGTCGAAGCGCACGGTGTACAACCATTTCCCCAGCAAGGAAGAGTTGTTCGCCGAAATCCTCAATCAATTATGGGCGCGGGTGACGGCTGAACAGGAAACGCCCTACCACCCTGACCTGCCCCTGCGCGACCAGATGCGCCGGATGCTGATGGCGAAAATGCAGATGCTGGGCGATGACAATTTTCTCGACCTGGCGCGAGTGGCCATTGCCGCCACCATCCATTCCCCCGAGCGCGCCCAGAATATGGTGTGCCGAATGGGTGAGCGCGAAGAAGGCCTGACCGTGTGGATCCGCGCCGCTCAGGCCGATGGCCGTTTGAAACCGGTCGCCCCCGAATTCGCCGCACAACAGATTCAGGGAATGCTCAAATCCTTTGCGTTCTGGCCACAGATTTCCATGGGCCTGCCCAGCTTGTCAGCCGAAATGCAGACCACTGTTGTGGAGTCGGCACTGGACATGTTTCTGGCCTGTTATCAGCTCTGAACCGAGCTGCAATAAATGACAATGTCTGCCGATTTTTCCAATCACTGGTCGCTCTGAATAAAACACCGCAATGTGTTTCAGAATGAAACTGGCGCTGGGGCTATAGTGAGCCTCAGTCCCAGCGCCATGCAGAGAACACCATGACCACCACGACTTCCGACACTAAACCCGCCCACCCCCCAGTTGACCACCTGCGCTTTCATCGCCCCCACGCCCACTTGGCGCCTACCTTTGGCAACGACAAGTTTGCCCTGCGCGCCGAGGCCTTTGCGCGGTTCTTCGGCACGCCAACTTTTCTCGGGGCGCAGACGCTGATCGTGGTGGTATGGATTTGCCTCAACCTGTTCGGCGTGGCCCACTTCGATCTCTACCCGTTCATCCTGCTCAACCTCGCCTTCAGCCTTCAAGCGGCTTATGCCGCGCCGCTGATCCTGTTGGCCCAGACCCGCCAGGCAGCACGCGACAAAGCCCAGTCTGAAGCCGATGCGCTGCATCGCGAAGCACTGGCCGTGGCCAACAGTGAGCGCCAGGCACAAGCGGCGCAGAACACTGCGCAACTGCTGGAGTTGCTGGAGCAAAACACCCGGCTCACCGAAATGACCAAGGCCCTCACCGAACGCATCGAAAGCCTGACCTCGGAAATGCATCAGCACTTCGTGCACAAGGATCAGCCGAAGGTTTAGCGCTCGGTCAAGGCAATCGAAGCGCCCGCCCCAACTCATCGAACAACGTCACCACCGAGCGCAAGGCGCGGCAGTCCGGGCGGGTCAGCAACCAGAGTGCCGTGTCGTAACCGTGTAACGGCTCGCTCAACGGCTGCAGCCCGTCACCGATGAGGAAGTCCGGCAATGCCGCGACACCGAGCCCGGCCCGCACCAGTTCAGTCACCGACAACATGCTGTTGCAGCGATAACCCGGTGTAACGCCGGGCAACTGCTGACGGCGCCACACAACGGTGGGGTGATCGGGGAGGAAGTCGTCCGGGGCAATCCAGGTCAGCGACCCCAAGTCTTCGGAATCGACCGATTTCAGATACGCCTCACTGGCACAGACTCGATAGGACACCTGGGCCAATCGCCGCCCCACCAAGTGCTCGGGCGGCGTTCGAGTCAGGCGCAAGGCGATATCGGCATCCCGGCGGCTGAGGTTGACGAAGTCGTTGGAGGTACTCAACTCGATGGTCAGCGCCGGGTAGCCGGGCATGAACTTCGCCAACGCTGGCAGCAGCAAGCCTTGCAAGACCGAATCGGTGCAGGTCAGGCGCACCGTGCCGCTGATGACTTCACCGCCCTGCTCCACGCCAATGCGCGCTGCTTCCAGTGCCTGTTCGGCCCGCTCAGCCTGCTCGGCCAGGGTTTGCGCCAAGGTGGTGGGCAAGTAGCCGGCGCGGCTTTTTTCGAACAGTTGCTGGCCCAGCGCGGCTTCCAGTCGGCGCACGGCGCGAAATACGGTCGAGACGTCGACCTTCAACAGCGTAGACGCCCGGGCCAGAGAGCCGCCGCGCACCAGCGCGAGGATCAGGGACAGGTCGGGGTAATCCAGTCGATAGTGCATCGGTGCATTGATCAATTGGGATAACGCCAATATTGAGTGCGTGAACGCCAATCTATAGTGGGTGCCAGGAATCAACAAGCGTGGAGCGCACTCATGGAAACCCGCCCAATTTGCATTGCTCTGATCGGCGATTACGACCCGCACGTCACCGCTCACCAGGCCATTCCCGTCGCCCTCGGCATGGCCGCTGAACAGGCGAATACCGACGTGCAGTTCCAGTGGTTGGCCACCGACCGCATCAGCGCCGATGCGCCATTGGCTGATTTCGACGGTTTCTGGTGCGTGCCTGCCAGCCCTTACCGCGATAGGGACGGTGCGTTGCGGGCGATTCGTTTTGCCCGTGAACAGCAACGGCCGTTCCTGGGTACCTGCGGCGGTTTTCAACACGCCGTACTCGAATACGCCCGAAATGTTCTGGGCTGGGATGATGCTGAACATGGCGAGACATCACCCGAGGCAACGCGAGCGCTGCTCACGCCACTGACCTGTTCGCTGGTGGAAGCCGTCGACAGCATTCATCTGGTTGAAGGCTCGTTGATCGCCGAGGCGTACGAAAGCGCGGAGATTGTCGAAGGCTATCGCTGTCGCTACGGCGTTAATCCAGCGTTCGAACGTGAGTTGTTGAGCCAACAGTTGTGCGCTGTTGGCCACGATGCTTCAGGTGACTTACGAGCGGTGGAACTCAAAGGGCATCCGTTCTTCGTCGCAACGCTGTTCCAACCTGAACGCGCAGCACTCAAGGGCAAGCTGCCGCCGCTGGTCCGTGCGTTGATCGCAGCCTGCAAGGGGCAGAAGTCATGATCGCCAACACTGCGCCAGCGCCATACTACGCGGTGATTTTTACCTCCCTGCGCACCGACGGTGATCACGGTTACGAGCAGGCCGCCAAGCGCATGGTCGAACTGGCCCGTGAGCAACCCGGTTTCCTGGGGGTGGAATCGGCTCGGGGTGAAGACGGGCTCGGGATTACGGTGTCCTACTGGGCCAGCGAAGCGGCGATTCTGGCGTGGAAACATCATCCCGAGCACAGTGAGATTCGCGAGCGCGGGCGGTCGACCTGGTATTCGTCTTGCCATACGCGGGTGTGCAAGGTTGAGCGGGCTTATGTGTTCAACAAGTGAGTGGTTGAGGTGTTCTTACGGCCGCCATCGCGAGCAGGCTCACTCCCACATGGGTCTTGTGATCGACACATAACTAATGTGGGAGTGAGCCTGCTCGCGATAGGGCCCGCACATTCACCGCAAAACTCAGCTGCGCACCAAACTGCGAACCGCCGAAATCTCCGGCACTTCCCGCCGATTCATGTACACCCGCAACGGCTCGGTGATGTTGATCCGGTCATCGATGTTCTGATCCAGCAACAACTGAATCAACTCACGCTTGAGCGTCATGGCCTGCGCGGAACCTGGGGCCCAGACGAATTCGCTGGTGGGAATAATGCCGTCGTCAGCCACGTCCATGCCGAAGGCGTCTTCGCTGAATCGAACAATGTACTGGCCGGTCTTGCGATTGAGGCCGACGAAGCCTTTGAGTTGGTCGGCGGCCTGGCAGATGAGCTCGGAAGTGATGCGCATGATAAACCTCACAGAAGGTCGCAAAGGACCGGTGATCGATGGTTTACACGCAGGGCAAACGAATGGGCGTTCCCTCTGCCGGGGTAACTGCCGGGGCCAAGAGTACTGCAAAGAAGCGCACAAAAGCGTTGAAATAATCTGCTTTAAATACGTTTATGTCGGTCCGGCGATAGCGCAAGCGGCGCTCAGTTGTTAAAAGATACGTCTTTGAAAATCTGCGAAAGGACCTCGACCATGCCTGTTACCTTCACCAAGAGCGCCCTGTTGCTGAGTCTGATGCTGGGCCTCGGCCAGACACAGGCTGCCAGTGAGCCAAGCCCCACCGCATTGGCCACCCGCGCGGGCATCCCGCATCCGGCCGTGATCGCTCACCGTGGCGCGTCCTTCGATGCCCCGGAATCCACCGCCGCCGCCTACAAACTGGCCCGCGATCTGGGCGCCGACTACCTGGAACTGGACGTGCAACGCAGCAAGGATGGCGTGCTGTTCGCCCTGCACGACAACAACCTGCAACGCACCACCGACGTCGCCAGTAAATTCCCTGAGCGCAAGGACAGCCCGGCCAACGAGTTCACCATTGCCGAGCTGAAAACCCTCGATGCCGGCAGCTGGTTCAACGCGGCCTACCCGGATCGCGCGCGTCCTTCGTACGTCGGTCTGAAAATCCTGACCCTGGACGAAATCATCGACATTGCCCAAGGCAATCCGCTGCACAAGCCCGGTCTGTACATCGAAACCAAAGAGCCGAAGCAGTTTCCCGGGATCGAGCGCGATCTCAAGGAAAAACTCCAGGATCGCGGCTGGTTGAGCCCGGCGGGTTCGAAACTGGCGAAGAGCGATCTGGCGGTTGGCCAGGGCAAAGGTAAAGTCGTGCTGCAAACCTTCGAGAAGAGCAGCCTCGAACTGCTTGAGAAGGAAATGCCGAAAGTGCCGAAAATTCTCCTGCTGTGGGTCGGTGAAGGCAGTATCGAGCCAAAATCCAAGGTCACGTTTGCCGAGTCCGGCGACAAGGACAAAGCCACTTACTACGCCAAACAACAACCGAAAGACAAAGCCGAATTCCAGCAATGGGTCGAGTACGCCAAAGCCCAGGGCGCGATCGGCACCGGCCCATCTGCGGCGCTGACCAAGGGTGGCGATCAGAGTTACTCGGACCTGGTGCAACCGTGGATGAACCAGTACACCCACGATCAGGGCTTGTTGGTGCACGTCTACACCATCGACGATGACGTGGATTACCAGAAAGTCATGGACGCCGGCGTCGACGGCATCTTCACCAACCGCGCCAGCGAGCTGCTCAAGTTCTACAAACGCCCGGCGGCGGCCAGTGTTGCTCAGTTGCTGCAGAACAACGGTTACTGATGAACATGTGAATGATCTTCACCCAGTCGCGTTCGGGGAATTAAGGGTGGATTAAGTTGCGCCGGATAACCTGATCCCACTTAAACGGATCACCCAAGGAAAGAACTGCATGAAAACCCTGACTGCCCTGTTCACTGCCGCAGCCCTGACGCTCACCGCTGGCCTGGCCCAGGCTGATGTGCGCGTCGACCAGATCCCTGAGCTGGTCAAAAGCGGCAAGATCAAGCCATTGGAAGAAATGAACCAGGCGGCGCTGAAGTTGCATCCCGGTGCGATCATCACCGACACGGATCTGGACAACCATTTCAATGGCTACGAGTACGAAGTCGAACTGCGCACCGCCGATGGCAAAGAATTTGACGTGGATTTCGATGCCACCACCGGCAAAGTACTGAGCAACAAACAAGACACCTGATGCACAAACACCAAGCCGCACGATCTTCGGATCGCGCGGCTTTTTTGCACGTCAAAATCAGGCAATCAAGCCGCGCCAACACGGCGTCAGCCCGCTAGAATCCCAACACACTTTTCATGCAGGGATAGTTTGAAATGGGGCAAGCAGCGGCAGCAGACATCGCCACGATCGGTCGGATCAGTTCGGTGCCGGCGATTCTTCAAGTGATCCGTGAACTGACGGGCCTGCGCTTCGTCGCCGTGGCCCGGGTCACCGAAGACTCGTGGACGGCGTGTGCGGTGCTCGACCAACTGAATTTCGGCACGCAGGTCGGCGGTGAGCTGGATCTTGCCACGACCCTGTGCCATGAAATTCGCCAGGCACATCATTCGGTGGTCATCGACAAGGCCAGTGAAGACCCGCTTTACCGCGATCACCACACCCCTCGCCTCTATCAGTTCGAAAGCTACATCGCCGTGCCGATTTTCCGCACCGACGGACGCTTTTTCGGCACCATCTGCGCCCTTGACCCCAACCCTGCGCCGCTCAAATCCAGCACGATCCAGAGCACCATGGAATCCTTCGCTCGAATGCTGGCGTTGCAGATCGAAGCCGAAGAAAACCTGCAAAAGACCGAAGCCGCGCTGAAGCAGGAACGGGAAACCGCCGAACTGCGCGAACAGTTCATCGCCGTGCTCGGGCATGATCTACGCAACCCTTTGTTCGCCATCCGCGCCGGCGCCGAAATGCTCCTGCGCAAACTACCCGATGCGGCAAATCTGCAGCGGGCCCGGAACATCCTCACCAGCGCCCGTCGTGCGACCAAACTGGTCGATGACGTTCTGGATTTCGCTCGCGGCGCTTTGGGCCATGGCATTCCCGTGAACATCGAGCCGTGCCCGGATCTTGAAGATGCCTTGCGGCATGTGATTTCAGAGGTTCAGAACATCCATCCCGACCGCACCATTCAATTGTCCATCGGCGACCTGCACAGCGTTCATTGCGATCGCGAGCGGGTCGCGCAGTTACTCTCCAATCTGGTGGCGAACGCGGTTGCTCATGGCGATCCCGACGGCCCGATCGATATCAGCGCGCAAATCAATGAAGGACAGTTCGTGCTGAGCGTGAAAAATCAGGGGCTGATTGCCGAGGATGCGCTGCCCCATCTGTTCCGGCCCTACTCGCGACCGGCCAGCGGAACACCGCGGACCGGCCTCGGGTTGGGGTTGTACATTGCCAGTCAGATTGCGCAGTCCCATGGTGGAAAACTGGATGTGGTCTCGACCGCGCAACAGGGCACGACGTTTACCTTCAGTCTTCCAACACGGAGTTAAGCGCTCGTACTGACCAAGGACCCGGAAGTACCGCCCCCCTCATCCTGCAACGCCTGCAACAACGCCGCCGTCGCGGACAACCGTCACAAAACCGTCAAAAATCCTTGCGATGATGCGGCTCAAGTGAACCTGTGAAACCCGCAACAGGCGCCTCCTCACAGTGAGATCCCATGAACCACAGCATCGACCAAAGTCATCGCGACACGGACCTGTTCGGTCTGCTGTACGGTTTCAGTTTTCGCCCCGGCGAGCGCGGCCGCGAGCTCGATTCGGCCAAGGCCTTGCAGTGCCTGCAACAACCCGGCGACAACGACGAATTTCTCTGGCTGCACCTCAACCTGACCCACGCCGCATGCGAGCGCTGGATGAAAAGCCATCTGCAATTGCCCGACGAGTTTTTCGAAGCGCTGCATGAAGGTTCGCGTTCGACGCGTATCGAGCATGTGGATTCAGCGTTGCTGGCGGTGGTCAACGACGTGGTGTTCAATCTCAGCAGCATGGTTTCTTCAGATGTTTCGACGCTGTGGGTCTGCGCCCGCAGTCGGCTGATCGTCAGCGCACGCCTGCAACCGCTGCACTCGGTGGACAAGCTGCGCTCGTCGGTGAAGGCCGGTGAGTGCTTTCGCTCGCCGCTGGAATTGCTGGTGCATCTGCTGCGCGATCAGGGTGAAGTGCTGACCCAGATCGTGCGCAAGACCAGCCTCAGTGTCGATCAGATCGAAGATGAGTTGCTGTCTTCGCGGCTGTCGACCAACCGGGCTGAGCTGGGTGCCAACCGACGGGTGCTGGTGCGCCTGCAACGTTTGTTGGCGCTGGAACCGGGCTCGTTGCTGCGCCTGCTCAATCGCCCGCCACAGTGGTTGCAAAAGGAAGACGTCAAGGAGCTGCGCAAGTCCACCGAGGAGTTCGCGCTGATCATCAACGACCTCACGGCGCTGGGCGAACGGATCAAGTTGTTGCAGGAAGAAATCGCCGCCAACCTCAACGAGCAGAGCAACCGCACGCTGTTCACCCTGACCGTGGTCACGGTGCTGGCATTGCCGATCAACATCATCGCCGGGTTCTTCGGCATGAACGTCGGTGGCGTGCCGCTTTCCGGCGACCCGGAAGGGTTTTGGATTCTGGTGGCGTTGGTCGCGACGTTTACCGTGATCGCCGGGCGTTGGGCGTTTCGTAAGCGCCAGGATTATTGACTGCGACTTACATCCCTTCGCGAGCAAGCCCGCTCCCACACTAGATCGCTGCCGGGCACAAAATCTGCGTACACCTGTGGGAGCGGGCTTGCTCGCGAAGACGGCAGCACAGTCACCACCCAAGTCCGAAACTGATCAGATCAACGGATACACAAATAGCCCCAAACACTGACCCAGCGCAGCCTCTTTGTAACACTCAGCAACGATCATGGGCGACATTCCTTCTCTTCTCAGGATTGTCCGTCATGGCGACTCCTTCCTTCACCGCCGCCCAGGCGCCCGCCAGTAGCGCCAAACCGCAACTCGATAAAAAGCCCGGCTTGCTGACCATCGTGATTTTCTTCACGGTGCTGGGCAGCGGGCTGTTGTTCACCGCCTACAGCCTGATGCACGACATGAACGAACTCGGCACCGTGGTGACCACCTGGACGCCGTTTCTGCTGTTGGGCGTGGCGCTGCTGATTGCCCTCGGCTTTGAATTCGTCAACGGTTTCCACGACACCGCCAACGCCGTGGCCACGGTGATTTACACCAACTCCTTGCCGCCTAATTTCGCGGTGGCCTGGTCCGGGTTCTTCAACTTCCTCGGGGTGCTGCTGTCCAGCGGCGCGGTGGCGTTCGGCATCATCGCCCTGCTGCCGGTGGAGCTGATTCTGCAAGTCGGTTCCTCCGCCGGTTTCGCGATGATCTTCGCCCTGTTGATCGCCGCGATCCTGTGGAACCTCGGCACCTGGTGGCTGGGCTTGCCGGCGTCTTCGTCGCACACCCTGATCGGCTCGATCATCGGCGTCGGCGTGGCCAATGCCCTGATGCACGGCCGCGACGGCACCAGCGGTGTGGACTGGGCGCAGGCAACCAAAGTCGGTTATGCGCTGTTGCTGTCGCCGCTGATCGGCTTCGCGTTTGCCGCGCTGTTGCTGTTGGCCTTGCGGGCGTTCGTCAAGAATCGTGCGCTGTATAAAGCACCGAAGGGCGACACTCCGCCACCGTGGTGGATTCGCGGCATGTTGATCCTGACGTGCACCGGCGTGTCCTTCGCCCACGGTTCCAACGATGGCCAGAAAGGCATGGGCCTGATCATGCTGATTCTGGTCGGCACGCTGCCGATGGCTTACGCGCTGAACCGCACCATGCCGGCGGACCAGGCGCTGCAGTTTGCCGTCGTGGCCGAAGTCACCCAGCAAGCGCTGGTCAAAAGTGCGCCGCTGCCAGCGCCTGCCGATCCTCGCGCGGTGCTGTCCGACTACATGCGCAGCAAGGAAGCCTCACCACAACTGATCCCCGCCCTCGCCGCGTTGACCGGCACTATCGGGAACGAAGTGAAAGGCTACGGCTCGCTCGCAAAGGTCCCGGCCGAGGCCATGGGCAACGTGCGTAACGACATGTACCTGACCAGCGAAACCATTCGCCTGATGGACAAGAACAAGGTCGGCAACTTCGACGCCGACACCAACGGCAAGCTGCAACTGTTCAAGCAGCAGATCGACAACGCCACGCGGTTCATTCCGCTGTGGGTGAAAATCGCGGTGGCCATCGCTCTGGGGCTGGGCACCATGGTCGGCTGGAAACGTATCGTGGTGACGGTTGGCGAGAAGATCGGCAAGACCCACCTGACGTATGCGCAAGGCGCCTCGGCGGAAACCGTCGCGATGCTGACCATCGGCGCGGCGGACATGTTCGGCCTGCCAGTGTCGACCACTCACGTGCTGTCTTCGGGGGTGGCCGGGACCATGGTCGCCAACGGCGGCGGCTTGCAGATGAAGACCATCCGCAACCTGCTGATGGCCTGGGTGCTGACCTTGCCGGCGGCGATTCTGTTGTCGGGCAGTTTGTATTGGCTGTTCACCCAATTGTTCTGATCTGATCAATGTTTTAGCTGTCCCGGCTCGTTCCTGAGCCGGGATTTTTTTTGTCCGGAAAACGTATTTCGTCGCAAATTCAGGGGTTTGCGTTTTTATTGATCCACCACCCGCCGGATTGCACTTCAGTTTGCTAACGTGTGGCCGACTCTTAAGAGACTCGATGTATTCAGGAGTGGAAACGTGAATCTGTATATCAATCAGCTTCAGCAGAAAGCTGACTTCAAAGAAGCCATCTACGCCGGCGACATCTTCCTGAACACTCAGCTGCGCGCCGCCAAAGAGCTGTGTGCGTTCGCCCAGGAAAGCATCACCGCCGCCTTCGACGGCGAGACCAACCACCAGGCCCTGCACACGCTGATGCCGGTGGAAGAGTTCGTGGTACTGGTGACGCGCCTCAAGGGCCAGTTCACCAATAGCCAGCGCGCCAAGGACCTGATCCTGTCGTTTATCGACGAGATCGGTGTCGACCCGCGCGAATACATTTTCGACGTGCCGCGTATTCGCGTGGTTCCAAACTATGACTACCTGCACGCCGGTGTCAGCTATGCCTACAAACCGCATCGCGACACGTGGTACGGCAGTGTCGATTGCCAGATCAACACCTGGATGCCGGTGCACACCATCAGCCCCGACCAGACCATGATGATCAACGCCGGCTACTTCGACGTGCCAGTGAAGAACACCTCCAGCGAATGGAGCCTCAACGACTGGATCAACAACCAGCGGCACAAGGCCAAGGACAACCTCAAAGAGGAAGTCCGCGTGCACCCGGTGCCACTGGAAGCGATCAACACCGCGTCTGAAGTGCGCATCGCCGGCAACACCGGCGAGATGCTGATTTTCTCCGGCTCGCACCTGCACGGCACGGTCGCCAACCACACAGATCAAACCCGCTTCAGCGTGGATTTCCGCCTGATGCACCTCGACGACCTCAAGCACAAGCGTGGCGCGATCAACGTCGACAGCGCCTGCCCTGACGTCGGCGCCGGTTTCAAAGACTATTTCCACGCCCACGACTTTTCGAATTTCCAAGGAATCCAGCAATGACCAAGCGTCGCATCACGCCTGCCGAGGCCCAGTACAACGAAACCCGTGCCAACGTTCTGAAACGTGTCGATGCCGAGTACGTGGCCGACGCGCCGTTCGTCTTCGCCAACCGCATCGGCGTGACCGCTGCGCTGTCGCGCATGGAGCTGTTCAAGAAAGTCGCCGAAATACCGGGCGCGATCATCGAGTGCGGCGTGTACAAGGGCAATTCGCTGATGCTCTACATGCACCTGTCGATGATTCTCGAGCCGTACGCAATCAACCGTTCGATCATTGGCTTCGACACCTTCGAAGGTTTCCAGAGCATCGACAAAAAAGAAGACCCGGCCGACGTCAACGAGACCATGTTCTCCGACACCGATCAGTCGCTGATTCAGGACATGATCGACGCCAACGACCTGCTGCGCCCGGTCAACCGCATCCCGCGATGCGAGCTGGTCAAAGGCGACATCGTCAAGACCGTGCCTGAGTGGGTCCAGACCCGTCCGGACCTGGTCGTGGCCATGCTGATCCTCGACACCGACCTGTACGAGTCGACCAAAGTCGCCCTGGAAACCTTCCTGCCATACATGCCAAAAGGCGCGATCGTGGTGCTCGACGAAGTCGCTTACCGCAACTTCCCGGGCGAAACCAAGGCCCTGCGCGAAGTACTCGACCTGAACAAGATCGAGCTCAAGCGTTTGCCGTTTGACAGCTGCGTAGGCTACTTCCACGTTTAACCATCAACATGGAAACTGACACAAAACCCTGTGGGAGATTCTATGGTTGAGCCACAGCCCGCTCCCACAGGTTATGTATTATTTTTCAAGTGGTGGACTGGATCACTTGCCCGAGCCAATCCATGAACGTTCTCACCCGCAACGGCAAATGCCGTTGCGGGGCGTAGAGCAGCGATACCTCCATGGATGGCGCATTGGGGCGCCGGGCAGTCAGTGGATCAACGGGCAACGCGTGGAAGCATCGGGTGGGATGTTTTTGTAAACGCCATCAAGATCTTTTGCTTTCAAGCTTCGTAAGACTGACGCATGACAAACCGCTCGCGCACCACGTCATACACCCAGTGGTAGACGTAGGTGTACGGCAGGAAAAACAGCAGCACGCCGATATCCAGCAGGAACGCTTGCCATAGGCTGACCTTCAGCCACCAGGCAATCAACGGCACGCCAAGGGCGACCAGTCCGCCTTCGAACAACAGCGCGTGCACTACGCGAACCCAGGCGTTGTGCGCAATGGCGAAACGCTTGAGCACCCGGTCGAACAGGCCATTGAACACCACGTTCCAGGCCAGCGCCAAAGCCGCGATAACCATGGTGACGGCGCCCATTTCCAATATGGGTTTGTCCATGATCCATGCCAGCAACGGGGTACAGATCAGGATGGCCAACAATTCGAAACCAATGGCCTGGAAAATACGTTCAGTGATGGATTTGTTGGCGCTCATGGCCAGACTCCTCTGAGTGACTGTGATTGCCATGATCCTTCTTCACACCGATACTTCATAACCAATAACCATCGATCAAGGCGATAGTTCATGGCCTCTCAAGAAGTGTTGCAGGCCTTCGTTCAGGCCGCGACTCAAGGCTCGTTTTCCGCCGCGGCGCGCAAACTGGGCCGCAGTCAGTCGACCATCAGCGCCGCCGTGGCCAGCCTTGAAATCGACTTGAACCTGACGCTGTTCGACCGCAGCAGCCGCAAACCGAGCCTGACCCCGGCCGGGCACGTGATGCTGCAACGGGCCGAGGACATTCTGGCCGCCACCAGCCGACTGGAGATGACCGCCAGCCAACTGTCCCAAGGCGTCGAGCCGAAGCTGACCGTGGCGATTTCCGACACGTATCAGTCCGACCGATTCGAAGCGGCGCTCAGCGCCTTCGAGCAGCGTTATCCAGACCTGGAACTTGAATGCCTGATCGCCGAGTGCGACGACCTGATGGCCTTGGTGCAACGGGGTCGGGCACAGGTGGCCTTCGCTGAAAAACAAGACAGTTACCCGCCGGACCTGGTCAGTTCGACCATGGAAGAACGGACCGAGATTGCCCTGTTCGTGTCCCGCGAGCATCCGCTGGCGGCGCTGAGCCACATTGATCAGGACATGTTGCAACAACACCGGGAGCTGCGTCTGGCGACGATCGTCAATCCGTATGAAAGCCGTGCGAAGGGGCGCGTCTGGTCGGCGCCGAGTTATCTGATGCTGCTGGAAATGGCTCAGGGCGGATTCGGTTGGGCGCCGTTGCCCCGGTGGCTGGTGGAGCGATTTGGGCCAGGGACGTTGCAGGAACTGGACGTGCGCGGCTGGCCGAAACCGGTGTTCGTCGATGCACTGTGGTCGCGGCTGCATCCGCCAGGGCCGGCGGGGAGTTGGTTACTCGGCAAGATGCTGGAATAGTGGTGCAGCCATTCGCGAGCAAGCCCGCTCCCACAGGATTTGCGCTAAACCTGTGGGAGCGGGCTTGCTCGCGAAGAGGCCCGCAAGATCACATCACTTCAGCTCCCGCAACCGGGCCTCAATAAACCGTCGTTCCGGCACTTGCTGCGTCAACTCCAACGCCCGCTCATAAGCCGCCCGCGCCTCATCAACCCTTCCCAACTGCCGACAAAACTCCGCCCGCGCCGCGTGTGCCAAGTGGTAATCCAGCAAATCACCCCGCGCCAGAATCCCTTCGATCAACGTCAGCCCCGCCAACGGCCCATCCCGTTTGGAGATCGCCGCCGCACGGTTCAATTCGATCACTGGCGAAGGCGCCGCCCGCAACAGCACGTCATACAGACCCACAATTTCCAGCCAGTCCGTTTCCGCCGCCGTGGGCGCTTCGGCATGCGACGCCGCAATCGCCGCTTGCAGGCAGTAAGGCCCGAAGCGCCGGGTTGTCAGTGCACGCTCCACCAGTGCGCAACCTTCAGCAATCATCCCGGCGTCCCACAACGAACGGTCCTGCTCATCCAGCACAATCAACTCCCCGCTCGCCGATGTCCGGGCCAGGCGTCGGGACTCGTGCAGCAGCATCAGCGCCAGCAGCCCCATCACTTCGGGTTCGGGCAGCAGTTCCATCAACAAACGAGCGAGCCGAATCGCCTCGCGGGTCAAATCCTCACGGGTCAGTTCCGCGCCCATGGACGCGGAATAGCCTTCGTTGAACACCAGGTAAATCACCCGCAGCACACTGTCCAGGCGCTCGGGCAATTCCGCCAGGGTCGGCACTTGATACGGAATTTTTGCGTCACGGATTTTCGCCTTGGCGCGCACGATGCGCTGGGCGATGGTCGCTGGCGCCGACAGAAAAGCCCGGGCGATTTCTTCCGTGGTCAGGTCGCAGACTTCGCGCAGCGTCAACGGCACCTGGGCGTCCGCCGCGAGTGCCGGGTGACAACAGGTGAAGATCAGGCGCAAGCGATCGTCTTCCACGTCTTCGTCACTCCAGTCGGCCTGCTCCAGCGCCTCCAGTTGAGCGATCAGCATCGGTTGCGACGCGATGAAGCGTGCGCGCCGACGCAACACATCAATGGCCTTGAAACGCCCGGTGGACACGAGCCAGGTACGCGGATTGTCCGGCACACCGTCACGCTGCCAGCGCTCGACCGCGACGAAAAACGCCTCGTGCAAGGCTTCTTCGGCAAGATCGAAATCGCCGAGCAAACGGATCAGGGTCGCCAGAATCCGCCGTGAGTCTTCGCGGTAAACCTGCTCGACCCGCGCTCGTACCGACTCAGCCGACATCAGGCGCCGGGGTTCAACTGACGAACGGGACGCACCTCGACACAGCCAACCCGGGCCGCCGGGATGTTGCCGGCGACCTGGATGGCTTCATTGAGGTCCTTGGCATCGATCAGGTAGAAGCCGGCCAATTGCTCCTTGGTTTCGGCGAACGGGCCGTCGGTGATCGACATTTTCCCGTTGCGCATCCGCACCGTGGTCGCGGTCTGCACCGATTCCAGCGCCTCAGCGGCGACCATTCGGCCGCTGCCCTGGATCGCCTCGGCGTAAGCCATGCATTCAGCGTCATTCGGGCTTTCGGGCAGCGAGTGCAACTCGTGCTCGTTGCTGTAGACCAGGCATAAATACTTCATGGGGCTCTCCTGAATCGAACGGATCAACTATGGCTGCAGATTGACGCTTTCGCGACATTCCCGACGAATCAGCACGGCGCTCAGGGTTCCAGGTTGAACAGCACCGTGCCGCTCATCATGTCGAACGGGGCCGACCAGTGTTCGTGGACGATGCGCCATTGCCCATCGTCGCGCCGATAGCAGGCGGTCACGCGCATCCAGCAGGCCTGGGTTTCGCCCTTCTCGTTGGTGCCGCCGCAATGGGCCAGCCAATGGGCGAAGGCGATGTGCTCGTCCGCCACGATGTTCATATGGTCGAAGTCGAACTTGTGCGCGCCCTGGCACATTTCCATGCATTCCTGCCAATGCGCGCGGTAGGCGGCCTTGCCCCGAAACTGCAGGGCCTTGACCGCGTCGTAGGAGACGATGTCCTCGGCATACAGGGGCATGAGTTTCTCGACATCCTTGGCGATGACCGCCTGACGATAGGTGTCGATCAGGGTCTGGATTTCGTGGGTAGCGTTCATGGTGGTTCTCCGTGGTTTTTGTTGTGAAGACACCCTTAGTCGTCTGGCGAAAAGCCAAATCGACAGTCCAAATAAAAATAATCCATGGACACAAACTCGTTAGAATCCGAAACACATTTATGTTGGAAAAAGGACACTCCAGTGACAGCCCGACTCGTGCCTTACGACAGCCTGAACGCGCTCCAGCGCCAGCAGGTCGAGGCCATTGAAGTTCACAAAGAACAAATCAGGTTCTCCGGCGACATTTACGGTGCGTTGCACACCCTGCTGTCCAAACCCGGCCCCGGCGTCAAAGGATTCGCGCTACTGGCCGAGGATGTTCCCGTGGCCTTTCTGCTGCTCAAGCGCCCGCCCGTATTGCCGGCGTGGGCCAATGAACACAGCGCCACCCTTCACGCACTGCAAGTCGATCATCGGGCTCAGGGCAAAGGCTATGGCAAGGCCTGTCTGCAAGCCCTGCCCGACGTGGCGCGTCAGGCGTTTCCGGAAATAAAAGGGCTGGAGTTGTCGGTGGATGCGGATAACGCATCGGCCATCGCGCTTTATGCAAAATTCGGCTGGGTCGACAGCGGCGAAGCCTACAGGGGCCGGATCGGTTACGAACGGCGCATGGGCCTGTTTTTCTGAGGTGGTTATGCTCAACAGCATTGAAGAACGGGATGCTCTTGAACGAACACGAAAAAGGGTTGCCTTGCGGCAACCCTTTTGAGATTTGACTAGCGGTTAAAGGAGAAGACAGTAGTCGAGCAACTGCTTCTCGATACTTTGACGTTGGCCAATAACCAAAGCGACCACTACAAGGTTTTCGCTCGGGAACACCTCATACAAAACCCGCTGTCCCATGGGTAAGTACTCACGAAAATGAGTGACCCCAAGCGATGCTGCTTCCTGACAAACACCGTAAATATGGGCCTGATTGCTCAGAGCCGTAACGATCTGCATCACCAGTTGATCAACCTGCTCTGCGGCTTTTTTTTGACCGCATTGCTGCGTGAGACAGTGCTCCAGCGAAATAACGCCATGCTCCGCAGCGGTCGCAAACTCTACTCTAAAGGCCTCAGGCATCGTTATCGTCTTGCTGCGATTGGCGCCGCTGCGCCAGTCTGGCCAGCAAAGTGTCGCCAGAAATCAGCTTACCCTGCTCTTTGTCGCGAGAAGAAAACGAAAGAAGTTTGATCAGCGCGATGGCCTCATCTCGCCGCTTACGCTCCTCGTAGGATTCGATCACATAAGCCGGAACGCCATTCTGAGTGACGAGCATCGGCTCGGAAAGATCCAGCGCTGCCGCATTCTTTTTAACAAAACTGATTGTTTCAACTCGCATCATTCATTTCCTCTGCTCACCATCCGAACAGGATGGTCGCCGCAACAAGGTCTGAATTTAGGCCATTAAAAAACTTATCTCAAGAACTCATTTGCTCTTGTCCCAACTCCAACACCATCTCATGCCACGCCATCCCGCCATGGTCAGACGCTGAAGGCTTGATGTAGGCAAAGCCAAACCCGGCATACAGCGGAATGTGCCGCTCCTTGCACATCAGATGGATGTGGGTCTTGCCCAGCGTGCGCATCCGCTGGATGAATTCGCCCATCAACCGCTTCGCCAGCCCCCGCCCCTGATAATCCGGGTGCACCACCACCGACATGATGACTACGTGCGGGCCAGCCGGGTCGTGGCCGATCAGTTCCTTGAACGCCTCGTCCGACATCTCGACTTGAAACGCCGCACCGGAATTGATGAAACCGGCTACAACGCCGTCGACTTCGGCCACGATAAAACCTTCGGGCCAGGTGGCAATGCGCGTGGCGATTTTTTCGCGGGTGGCGGCTTCGTCGCCTTCGTAGGCAATGGTTTCGATGGCGTAGCAGCGGTCCAGATCAGCAGGTGTGACGTGGCGGATGACGGTGTTCATGGCAGCTCGAAATCAGCGAGAGGAAGGCTGGGGATCATAAATTAATAAGGTGTTCATATCGATCACCGCAGGCGCCGTAAAGCCTGCGTATAGGCGCTGTCATTGCTTGTCAGTGCGGATTATTGATGTGTCCTGTCTCTGGCCATCAATAAGGGGAACACACCATGAGCAGCGTTCAGATCGGACTTCTTATGCTGTTGGGCATCAGCTCGTTTGGCTTTATCACGCTGACGATTGACCTGTTGCGGGCGCGACGGATGAAGCAAGGCAAGTAACGAGAGGGCGGCGGACGCCGAGTCCGCCCCCCGCGGTAATCAAGGCTTGAGCGGCAGCCAGATTTCCAGCACACCGGTGTTGAGCTTCGGGTTGAAGTCTTCGCTGTAGCGTTCGAATTCCGGCGCGTCCGCCGCCTGATAACCGGACTGCGGCAGCCAGGTTTTCCAGATGTACTGGAAGGTCTGGGGCAACTGATCGAGAGGGCCTTTGTGTTCGAACACCGCATAGTGCTGAGGCTGGACCTCAACCCAACGGTATTTATCCGGCAGGTCGTCGAGCTTGCTGATTTCAACGCCGGCAATGTATTCGAAGCCGCCCTTGCCATCCGGATTGCAGCAAATTCCGTAGGTCACTTCGCTTTTTTGACCAGGGATTTTGCCAATCTCGGGGATGAATTTCTCCCAGAGTTCGGGGATTTTCTTGGAGGTTTCCTGGGTAAATCGGCCGCCAAGCCCGGCAATGAGCAGGAAGTGCCCGTGCTCGAAGCGTGGCGTGGCCGTTTCGACGCCTGTTTGCTCATCCATGGCTCAACTCCTGGAACAAAAAAGTGGGTTCGGCTGGGAGTATAGAACCCAAACCGAATTCGCCCAATTACAGTGCATTCAACGGTTCGACAGCACCTGCACCAACGAACTCGTTATACCCCGATAGGATCACGTAGACCGCGAAATAGCAGAAGATCGCTGCCGATGCCATATAGGAATAACGCAGCAATTTGTCGCCCAGCAACTTGCCGCCGTGACTCGCGGCGAAACACAAAGCCACGCACCAGAGCACCCCGGCGCACAGAAACCCGCCAAGAAACAGCGCCGAGCTGAGGGCGCCACCGCCGCCGGAACGAGCGATCAATGTGCCGCCCACCGCCGCGAACCAGAGAATGGCGCTGGGCGACGACATGGCGAGGAAGATCCCGCGGAAAAACTCGCGCCGATGGGAGTTCTGTCCCACGTCTTCGGCCTGCGCCAGTACCGCCTCATGGTGAATCGCCGAATAGATCATCTTCGCCGCGAAGTACAACAACAGCGCCGAACCGCCGATCCACAGCACCCAGCGCACGCTTTCGTATTGCAGCAAAACGGTCATCCCGGCCAAGGCCAGCACAGCGTAGATCAGGTCGCCGACGCATGTCCCCAACCCCAGCGCGAAGCCTTGAAAATAGCCACGCTGCATTGCCAGCGTGATCATCGCGATGTTGGCCACGCCGATGTCCAGGCACAGCGAAAGGCTCAGCAAGAAGCCACTGGTAAATTCCATCAACCGATTTCCTTCGGACAAATTTGTTTACATAGTCGCTGGACAGTTTGCCACATCACCCCTTACATTCCGCCACAGGTCACCGCAGTGACCAGCGTCGCTCGGACGGTTCCGGGCGCTCACGTTATCCGAGGCAACAATGGCTAACCCAGGTTCGCCGCGCCGCTTTGCGCGCATAGATCGACTCCCCCCTTACGTATTCAACATCACTGCCGAGCTGAAGATGGCCGCCCGTCGTCGTGGCGAAGACATCATCGACTTCAGCATGGGCAACCCTGATGGCCCTACTCCGCCGCACATCGTCGAAAAACTGGTGACCGTCGCCCAGCGCGAAGACACCCACGGTTATTCGACGTCCAAGGGTATTCCGCGTCTGCGCCGGGCGATTTCCAATTGGTACAAGGATCGCTACGAGGTCGACATCGACCCGGAAAGCGAAGCCATCGTCACCATCGGTTCCAAGGAAGGCCTGGCGCATTTGATGCTGGCCACCCTCGACCAGGGCGATACCGTTCTGGTGCCGAACCCGAGCTACCCGATTCACATCTACGGCGCGGTGATTGCCGGCGCTCAGGTGCGTTCGGTGCCGTTGATTCCGGGCGTGGACTTCTTCGCCGAACTGGAAAGCGCCATTCGCGGCTCGATCCCGAAACCGAAAATGATGATCCTCGGCTTCCCGTCGAATCCCACCGCCCAGTGCGTGGAGCTGGATTTCTTCGAGCGGGTGATCGCCCTCGCCAAGCAGTACGACGTTTTGGTGGTGCACGACCTGGCTTACGCCGACATCGTCTACGACGGCTGGAAAGCCCCGTCGATCATGCAAGTGCCAGGCGCCAAGGACATCGCGGTGGAGTTTTTCACCCTGTCCAAGAGCTACAACATGGCGGGTTGGCGCATCGGTTTCATGGTCGGCAACGCCGAACTGGTCAACGCCCTGGCGCGGATCAAGAGTTATCACGACTACGGCACGTTTACCCCGCTGCAAGTCGCGGCGATTGCGGCGCTGGAAGGTGATCAGCAGTGTGTCAAAGACATCGCCGAGCAGTATCGGCAGCGTCGCAACGTGCTGGTCAAAGGCCTGCATGAACTGGGCTGGATGGTCGAGAATCCGAAAGCGTCGATGTACGTCTGGGCGAAGATTCCCGAGGCGTATGCGCATTTGGGCTCGCTGGAGTTCGCCAAGAAACTGCTGGCCGAGGCCAAGGTTTGCGTCTCGCCGGGCGTAGGGTTTGGTGAGTATGGCGATGATCATGTGCGCTTCGCGCTGATCGAAAACCAGGACCGGATTCGTCAGGCCATACGCGGAATTCGCGGGATGTTCCGGGCGGATGGGCTGATTAGTAAATCTTGATGCCCTGCACATAACACTGTGGGAGCGAGCCTGCTCGCGATGAGGGCTTAACATTCAACGAAGAGGTTGAATGTTAGTCAGTCATCGCGAGCAGGCTCGCTCCCACATTTGTTTCGTGGTGATCACAAGAGCTGTGTCACCACCTGTGCTTTGCAGTGCTACTTATACGAACAACGACAACAGCAAGATGAAGCCCAGACCCACCACGGACAGGATGGTTTCCATCGCGGTCCAGGTCTTGAAGGTTTCCGCCACGGTCATGTTGAAGTACTGCTTCACCAGCCAGAAACCCGCGTCATTCACGTGCGACAGGATCAACGAACCGGCACCGGTCGCCAGTACCAGCAGCTCACGGTTCACACCCGGAATCATCCCCACCACCGGCACCACGATGCCGGCGCCGGTAATGGTCGCCACGGTTGCCGAACCGGTCGCGATACGAATCACCGCGGCTACCAGCCAGGCCAGCAGGATCGGCGAGATCTGCGCGTTCACCGCCATGTGGCCGATCACGTCACCCACACCGCTGGTCACCAGCATCTGCTTGAAGCCACCACCGGCACCGATGATCAGAATGATCGCGGCGGTCGGCGCAAGGCTTGCGTCGAGCAACTTGAGGATCTTGTTCGAGCCCATGCCCTGACGGTGGCCGAAGGTGTACAGCGACAGCAGCAACGCCAGCAGCAGCGCCGAAATCGGGTGACCGATCAGGTCCATGAAGGTGCGGAAGAAATTGCCGTCCGGCAGCACCACATCAGCAAAGGTCTTGAGCAACATCAGGAACACCGGCAACAGCACGGTGATCAAGGTGATGCTGAAGCTCGGCAGCTCAGCCGCCTCTGGCTCGCGCGCCAGTTGATCGACCAGTTCCTGGTTAGGATGACCTGGAATGTACTTGGCAATGAACGTGCCGTAGATCGGGCCGGCGATGATAGCCGTCGGCAACGCAACGATCAGGCCGTAGAGAATGGTTTTACCAATGTCGGCACCGAACACGCCGATGGCCAGCAACGGACCCGGGTGCGGCGGAACCAGACCGTGCACGGCGGACAGACCGGCCAGCAGCGGGATACCGATCTTGATGATCGACACGCCGGTACGCCGGGCCACGATGAATACCAGCGGGATCAGCAGTACGAAACCGATTTCGAAGAACAGCGGAATGCCGACCAGGAAGGCCGCGAACATCATCGCCCACTGCACCTTGTCCTTGCCGAACGCGCGAATCAGGGTCTGGGCAATCTGATCCGCCCCGCCCGACTCGGCCATCATTTTGCCGAGCATGGTGCCCAGCGCAAGGATGATCCCGACGAAACCGAGCACCCCACCGAAGCCGTCCTGGAACGCCTTGATGATGGTGCCGATCGGCATGCCGGAGGTCAGCCCGAGAAAGGCGGCGGCGATGATCAGGGCAATGAACGGATGAAGCTTGAACTTGGTGATCAGGACGATAAGCCCGATCACCGTGACCACTGCATCGAGCAGCAGGAACGTCTCGTGGGACATGCCAAACATTAGGGGTGTCTCCTGGTTGTTGTTGTTATTAAAGCGGGTAATTCGCAAGCCAACAGGACAGCGCTATCTCTTCTGGCAAAACTCATACGGCGTGTTTCAGGCCATGAGCCTGCCACCAGTCATGAGCTTGCTTCGCCAATTGCTCGACGCTGTGCTTCGACGCGTCCAGAGCCAGGGTCAAGGGCTCACCAACGGGCGATTCAAGGGTGGCGAACTGGCTGTCGATCAACGTCGAAGGCATGAAATGGCCCGGCCGATGGGAGACACGATCGGCGGCCACTTCAGGGGTCAGTTCAAGGAACACAAAGCCCAGGCCCGGCAAGGCACTGCGCAGACGTTCGCGGTAAATGTGTTTGAGGGCCGAGCAGGTCAGCACCGGGCGTTCGCCCTTGGCGTCGATGCGGCGCAATTCATCGCACAGGCTGTCGAGCCAGCCGGCACGGTCTTCGTCGTTCAGGGGGATTCCCGCGCTCATCTTTTCGATATTGGCGGCAGGGTGGAAAGTGTCGCCTTCAATGGCGGTCGCGCCGCTGAGTTGGCACAAGGCCTCGCTGACGCAAGTCTTGCCGCAACCGGCAACGCCCATGATGACCAGGGCGGTGATGGGATGATTCATGTAACACCTCAGCGCGCAGACAGCGCTACCTTTGCCAGTTATGACACCAGAAAAAGCAGAAGTTGCCGACGCCTTCTTGTCATTTTTGTGGGTTGCAGCATGTTCGTTCCCAACGCCAAAAAACGGGGATCAGGCAAACCCCGCTCACGCATTTGCAGCTGCGTCGAGACAGCGCTACCTTAGTGCCTCGAATTTTGTTTGGCAAGCCGTCCGATGATCTCCCCTAAAAACGATAAAAATACGCGCACCACTGGCCGCCCCACTTTGAACGAAGTCGCACGCCTGGCCGGTGTCAGCCCGATCACCGCCTCTCGCGCCCTGCGCGGGGTCAGCACGGTGGCCACCGAACTGGTGGAAAAGGTGCAGAAAGCCGCCCTCGACCTGAACTACGTGGTCAACCCCGCCGCCCGCGCCCTGGCCTCGGCCCAGAGCCATTCCGTCGTGGTTTTGGTGCCTTCATTGTCCAACCTGCTGTTCATCGACACGCTGGAAGCCATTCATCAGGTTTTGCGACCAAAGGGCTTCGAAGTACTGATCGGGAACTTCCATTACTCACGTGATGAAGAAGAAAACCTGCTGCGCAACTACATGGCGTATCAGCCTCGCGGTTTGCTGCTGACCGGTTTCGACCGCACCGAAAGTTCGCGCCGGATGATCGAGGCCAGCAACATTCCGTGCGTGTACATGATGGAACTGGACAGCGCCGCCGGGCTCAATTGCGTGGGCTTTTCGCAACTCGCGGCTGGCGAGACCGCGGCCGGGCATTTGCTGTCACGGGGTCGTAAGCGTCTGGCCTACATTGGTGCGCAACTGGATCAACGCACGTTGCTGCGCGGCGAAGGTTTCCGCAAAGCCCTGCAAAAGGCCGGTTTGTATGACCCGGACCTGGAAGTGCTGACACCTCGCTCTTCCTCCGTCGGCCTTGGTGGCGAACTGTTCCTGCAACTGCTCGCCACTCATCCCGATGTCGATGCGATCTTCTTCGGTAACGACGACCTGGCCCAGGGCGCACTGCTCGAAGCCATGCGCTGCGGGATCAAGATCCCCGAACAAGTAGCGATCCTCGGCTTCAACGACCTGCCGGCCTCGGCCCACATGGTCCCGCGCCTGAGCAGCATCAGCACCCCGCGAGAAGCCATCGGCCGCCGCGCGGCGGAGCAGATGTTGACGTTAATGGCTGGCAACACCGTGGCCAAACCGGTGCAGGACATGGGGTTTGAGTTGAAGGTGCGCGAGAGTACCTGACGCTGTGATCGCTCCCACGCAGAGCGTCAGAACGGCGCATCGCCCATGCCGTGGGTTTTCAACTAACCTTGATAGTGTTCCAACTTCGCCAACTTCGGCGCTGTCGGATCCGGTTTGAAAACGCTGAATACCTGTTAGATTCCTGAAGCGTCGAATCGCTAACGGAGTAGCTCAATGGAACATGCACTGAAGATTCTGGGCAAAGCCTCGTCCATCAACGTCAGAAAAGTCCTGTGGACCTGTGAGGAATTGGGTATTGCCTACGAACGTGAAGACTGGGGCGGCGGTTATGCGTCAACCCACACGCCGGAGTTTCTCAGGCTCAACCCCAACGCACTGGTGCCCGTGATCATCGATGAGGCCGGCGTGCTGTGGGAGTCCAACACCATCTGCCGCTATCTGGCCGGCAAACACCACAACACCGATCTGCTACCCCACGAACCGGCGGCCCGCGCTCGGGTTGAACAGTGGATGGATTGGCAAGCGACTGAACTCAATGCCTCCTGGAGCTATGCGTTCACGGCATTGGTACGCAAAGATCCGGAGTTCCAGGACCCGCATCACATTGCCGCCGGTGTACACGGCTGGAATCAGAAAATGGGCATCATCGAGCATCAGCTCGCGGCCACCAAAGCGTATGTCGCCGGACCGCACTTCACGCTGGCAGACATCGTCATCGGGCTGTCGATCAACCGCTGGCTGATGACACCGATGGAGCGCCCCGACTACCCGGCCATCGACGAGTATTTCCAACGGTTGGCACAACGCCCGGGATTCCTCAAATATGGCTGCAATGGACTGCCTTGAGCGGCCCCGCATTTTCTCGGCTGCGGCAACTGGGCCGAGAGCAGAAACAGCAGCCGCGTAAAAGGCAACAGTCCAAATGATCAACACGTTTTTTGCTTCGCTTTAACCATCCTGAAAACTGAAAAACATCCTTTCAATTGGATGTATTTCTGTTTTCAGCAGTATGACCGCTGGTCCAATTCTTCTTCCGCAAAGAGCCTGACTGTCACTTCTGTCAGTAGACAGCATTATCCGAGTGGAAAATCATGTGTCTCCTCCGCGTCGATAGTTCACCGCGGCTCTGTTTGTAATGTGGCAAAGGAGATGACCCATGAGTAATAAAAAAGCCGTCGGGCTGTTCAGTGCAACAATCAGGGAAAATGGCGGCGAACCGCTGAGCCTTCCAGCCAAGCAAATCGTTTTCAGCGTTAAAGAATATGAACTCATAGTTGGCGGGTTCGCCCGAGATGACTTCCCTGTAGGCTGGGGAGTCCAGTTAGGTATATATGATGGCGAAATCAAACCTGGCTCATATCCATTCGACAACGGTAGAAGAGTCGGAGGTTTTTACAACCCTCGAGACCCTGATAGTTCCTGGATCGGGCAAGAACAGTCGGGAAATATCACCTTGATTGAAGTGGACCTTGAAAAAAAATTTGTGAGGGGCACGTATCAATTCATCGCTGTAAGCAGTCATGACCCACAGAAAAGTGCGGAGATAGAAGGCAGTTTCTCACTCACCGAATAGGTCAGGCGCCACTTGTAAAACATGAACGTTTCAAGTGATAAAAATTGCCCCTTTAATTATAAGGGGCAATCCGTTCAGGCCAACGCTAACTTATCTGCACGGTGGAGTTGAACTGAGTGGTCGATAAGTTTTTCGTTTCGCTTTAACACGATCGATACCTCCCCAAAAGGTCCCCTCGTGGGACCCTTTTCTTTTTGGGCTCGAGGACCGCTCATCGGCTTTACCTGACTCACGTCTCTTACCTGTCAATTGTGACAGTAGACAGTCGTTAGATAGGGGTAAATCATGAGCGTGTTGCGGCAATCATTTGCTCGCACTAACGAACAAGAGAATGGAGGCTGACATGTCTATAAATAAACCCGCTACGACCACACTTTCACTGGATGACAACGCAACCAGTCAATCCGAATCAGCGACTGCGATGTCAACTCAGTCACTACAAAATTTTCGCGGAACCTGCACTGCAAAATTCACGAAGGATGGTAACGAAGTGGCGCCAGCCTTTGATGGCTCGCGCTTTCAAATTAGTTACGGCTCGCTCTTTCCGAAAACGATCAGTCTCATTCACATCGGCGACACCATCGATAACGGCCGCTATTTTGATTTCAGCATCATCCCTGCGCGCGGAAATGGTACTTATCCGATCCCCCTGACCAATAGCAATACTCGCTTCACTTATTCCCGACATGGTTTCAATGTCGATGAGGGAGAATTGACTATTAATGTCGACAACGGCAATTGCAGCGGCACATTTAGCCTCACGGTTACTGGCAACCCAAGCGGGGGCGCCTATGAAACTTTGAATATTGTAGAAGGGAAATTCGAAATTACAGCTATTTGATTCGCCTTTAGACTGCCCCTCTAAAGCGTGAGCTTCCCGAGGGGCAAATTTCGCGGATAGTCAGCTAATCTGCAACGTCGAATTGAACTGACTGATCGCATCCACCACATGCCGCGACCCTTGTTGAATCTCCATAATCACCGCTCCCGCCTCGTTCGCCAGTTCCACCCCAAGCCCGGTTCGACTCAAACTGGACTGCATGCTCGACACCGCACTCAATGACAAATCGTGGTTCTTGCGCACCACTTCAACGATCTCCACCGTTGCCTGGCTCGTTCGTGCCGCCAGGCTGCGAACTTCATCGGCGACGACCGCGAACCCGCGCCCGTGCTCCCCGGCCCGGGCCGCTTCGATCGCGGCGTTGAGCGCCAGCAGGTTGGTCTGATCGGCAATGCCGCGAATGGTCTGAACGATGGTGCCGATGATGTCGGACTGTTTACTCACGGCATCAATGCTCAGCGCCGCTTCATTCAAGTCTTTGGAAATGTCCTGGATGGTCTGCACCGTTTGCTGCACCACATGCGACCCCTTCTGCGCACAAGCATCGTTTTGAACCGAGGTGCTGTGGGCCGACTCCGCGGCCGTTTGCAGGGTGGTCACCTGAGCGGTGATGTCGCTGGCGAACTTGACCACTTTGTACAACCGGCCCTTGGTGTCGAACAGCGGGTTGTAGGAAGCTTCCAGGAAAACCGTATGACCGTGCTTGTCTTTGCGCTCGAAACGGTGCGAGTGATATTCGCCGCGATTGAGCGAGGCCCAAAACGCTTTGTAGGCCTGGGATTCGGCTTCGGCACGATGACAAAACAGGCTGTGATGTTGGCCCACCACTTCGTTGAGCGAGTAATGCATCGTCTTCAAGAAGTTGTCGTTGGCCGTGATGACCTTGCCATCCGGGGTGAATTCGATTACCGCCATGGAGCGACCGATCGCCGCGAGCATGCTCTCGTCTTCGTGCTCCTTGTAGACCCTGGCCGAGATATCAGTGGCGACTTTGATCACACTGCGAACCTGACGATCAGCGCCGAACACCGGCATATAGCTGGCTTCAAGCCAGATCTCCTTGCCGTTCCTGTCCAAGCGTAAAAAGGTCCCGCTCACCGGCTCGCCACGGGCCAGGTCACGCCACAACTTGGCGTAGGCTTCGCTGCGATAGAACGCTTCTTCGCAAAAGATCCGATGATGCTTGCCGCGCACTTCTTCGGCGCTGTAACCCATGACACTGCAAAAGTTGTCGTTGGCATCGAGCACGATGCCTTCGGGGGTGAACTCAATCATTGCCATCGAGCGACTGACCGCGGCCAACTTCGCGTTAGCCTCGGCCAGCGCGCAACTGAATCGTTCGATTTCCAGCAAGTCAGATTTGTGATGTCGGTTAAACATAGATCACCTTCAGCGCGGTCTTTTGTTTGATGAAAGTTCTTTGGTCTTTCAACAGCTCCACCACTACATTCCAAGGAACAGGCACACGCATCCCTCCACAGGAAGGACTGGGTCAGGTGATCAATGATGTTTAATCGGAGAGTCCATGCAGCAACGCTCTTATCAAGACATCCTTCTCTTGATAGCCCGGAATCGGACCAGCCCTAACGTTCTGATAAGACATTCCATTGACCGGACAGCTCCGTGTTGTTCAGCGTCGGTGCCTTGGGTTGCGCACACTTTTCACGTGTATGACGGCCTTCACATAGCGGTCGACATAGTTAGTTACGAGTCAGCATAGACAGGCGAGGCCGGTACGCAAGGCCACTAGTCGGCCACTATTGAGGACAAAATCGGTTCAGCATCGGTATGCGTCATTTCTCAGCGAGCATGCCCATCAACGCCTGCACCGCCGCCGAGGGTGGCTTGTTCGCAGCGGCCACCAAGGCAAATTCGCGATCGATACGCGGTTTGACCGGCACCACGCGCAGCCCCTGAAGTTGGCTCGGCAGTGTCATCTCCGGCACCAGCGTCACGCCGATGTTTTCCCGCACCAGGGTGAACGCACTGCTCCATTCACGGACCTCGACCCGAACGTCGCGCAGCTGCAGTCCGGCATCCTCCGCCAGGCTGCGAGCGTTGGTCGAACAACCGCCCGTGGCCAGTACAAAAGGTTGCTCCACCAACTCCGCCAGGGAGACGCCTTCTTCATTCGAACGGCGAGCCAAGGGATGGCCGCCAGGCACCACCGCCATCCAGGCATCGCGTCCCAGGCGACCGGCATTGCGCTCAGGCGCCGGGTTCAACACCACGCCAACATCCACCAGCCCGGCACCGAGCAGCGTTTCCACTTCATCGTCGCTGACCTCCAGCGCGACCACCTGAATACCGGGATAAAGCCGATTGAACTGACGCAACAACGGCGGCAGGAAAGTCGCCAACACCATGGGGAAACTGGCCAGGCGAATCGTCCCGCGCTGGATGTCTTTGGTGGCATCGACGCTGCTGCGGATGTTCTCCAGGGCATCGAGCATGGTTCTCGCGTGTTCGATCACAGACAAGCCGATTGCCGTCGGCAAGGTCTGGCGATTCTCCCGACTGAACAACTGAACGCCCAGGGTTTCTTCAATCAACGCCAAGGCCTGGCTGGCACCGGACTGGGTCATGCCGATCCGCTCGGCAGCCCGGGTAATGTTGCCCGTGTCAGCCACTGCCACCACCATTCGCCAATGCATCAGATTCATCATGGCAGTAGCTTTCCTTATGGTGGTTTTCTGAAAGATTAATTTTACCGAGGGTGCCGCGCACTATGACACTGGCGCAAATCCCCAGCCAGAGCCCTGCCGATGAAGTTGTATTACGCCCCCCACGCCTGCTCGCTGGCGCCGCATATCGTGCTGCGCGAACTCGATCTGCCGTTCGAATTGATCCGCGTCGACAACACCACCAAGCGAACCGCTAACGGCGAGGACTTCCTCTCCATCAACCCCAAGGGTTACGTCGCGGCATTGCAACTGGACGATGGCCAAGTGCTGACCGAAGGCCCGGCAATCCTGCAATACCTGGCAGAACTGCGACCCGAAGCGAACCTGGTACCCGTGAGCGGAACGTTCGAGCGGGTACGGTTGCAGGAATGGCTGAATTTCGTTTCGACAGAGATTCATGGCGGGCTGGGCTGGCTGTTCAGTTCGCAGTTCCCGGATGAGGTGAAAGCGCTGATCAAGGAGAAACTGTTCAAGCGTTTTGTTGTGTTGAGCCAGACGCTGGAGCGCCAGGATTATTTGATGGCTGACGGGTTCAGCGTTGCCGACGCGTATTTGTTTACGGTGTTGCGCTGGACGTCGGTGTTTGGGATTGATTTGAATCAGTGGCCGGCGTTGGTGCGGTTTCAGGCGCGGGTTGATCAGCGGCCAGCCGTGAAGACTGCATTGGCCGCTGAGTCGGAGTAAGGCGCAAGACCCTTCGCGAGCAAGCCCGCTCCCACAGGGGATCTCCAGTGAACACAGATTTTGTGAACACCAGAGATCCCCTGTGGGAGCGGGCTTGCTCGCGAAAGCTATCTGACAAACACCGTTGAAGCATCAGAAAAAACTACAAACTCCCACTCACCTTGGTCGCCACCTCCCCCGGCACCCAGCCCTTCCAGATCTGCGGCTGATCACGCAAAAACGCTTCGGCCACCTGACGCGGTTGCAGGCGCTTTTCGCTCATCTGGCCGAGCGTGTGGTTCAGCAGATCGATCGGCAGGTCGACCTTTTCGAAGAACGCCACCAGGTCCGGGTACTGCGCCTTGAACGGCGCGGACACGCCGATCGCCAGGCTTGCCGGCATCGACCGCGTGCCTTTTGGATTCGGGTTGTTGGCGTCGGCCAGGGTCTTCCAGGCGTCGGCGTCGAAGGCCGGCTCGTCGAGCTTCACCAGTTTGAAACGGCCCAACAGCGGCGTCGGCGACCAGTAGTAGAACAGCACCGGTTTGCCTCGACGGATCGACGAAGCCACCTCGGCATCCAGCGCAGCGCCAGAACCCGTGCGGAAGTTGACGAAGCTGCCGGTCAGGTCATAGGCCTTGAGTTTCTGACTGTTGACGATCTCCGAGGTCCAGCCGGTCGGGCTATTGAGGAAGCGTCCACGGCTAGGGTCTTCCGGGTCGCGGAACACGTCCTTGTAGCGCGCCAGGTCGGCCACGGATTTCAGCTCCGGGGCCAGGGGTTTGATGCCGCGTTCGGGGTCGCCCTTGATCACGTATTCCGGCACCCACCAGCCTTCGGTGGCGCCTTTGACCGTGTCGCCCAGGCCAAACACTTTGCCTTCCGAGGCGGCTTTGACCCACGCCGGACTGCGCCCGGCCCACTCTTCGCCGATCACTTGAATATCGTTCCTGGCCAACGCCGCTTCGAGACTGACGGTGCTGCCCGGCAAGGTATCGGTCGGGTAGCCGTAACCTTTCTCGATAATCAATCGCAGGATTTCGGTGATCAGGCTGCCGCTTTCCCAGGTGATGTCGCCGAAGTGGATCGGCGCGGTTTTCTCCGCAGCGGGAACGTGGGTTGCCACAAGGCTCAGGGCCAGCAGCGAACTGCCGAGCAGGGTTTTGATCGATCTCATGCGGACCTCCGGGTCAGGGAATTCAAGGATTGGTTGGCGCTGTGCCGGGCGCACAGGGCTTGAGTGCGAGTCATGTAAACGCTGACCGAGCGCTGGGAAATGCCCAGTTCGGCGGCGATTTGCGGGTAGGTCAGACCGTCGATTCGCGACAACAGGAACGTTGCGCGAACCTTGCCCGGCAAGCGCTCCAGCGTACGGTCGAGGCCATGCAAGGCCTGGGTCAATTGCAGCCGTTCTTCGGGCGAAATCGCTTGTTGCTGATCGAGGTGTCGCAACTGATCGAGGTGTTGGCGTTCCTGCTCACGGCGGCGCCAGAGCTGATAGATCAACCGCTGGGCAATGGTGGTGAGTAAGGCACGAGGCTCGCGGATCGGGGTCAGCCCAGGCGATTCGAGCAGCTGTAAAAAAGTTTCGGCAGCAATGTCTTCGACGCTGGAACTGGCGCCCAGATGCCGTCGCAACCGTGCGCACAGCCAGGGGTAATGCGCGCGGAACACTCCGCCCACGTCGTTGCGATGGGAAAGGTCGGTGCCGGACATAGAGGCTCCAAGGGTTAGGGGTCGCTGAATGTCCGGTGATCCGGTGACGCGATCCTAGCAAGGAGCTTTATTCATTAATAATATTTAAAAAGCATTTTTATATTCCGTTATGGAATTAAACATCAAAAGAACTCAGCCTACCGCAATCGCCCATACCCCAACGCCTCAGCCTCTTGCTGATAGTCGAGCACAATCTGATAGTCGCTTTCGCTGGCCGGCAATACCTCTTGCAGACCGAGGATTTCCCTGACTTCGGGCAATTCCTGCAACGTCGTGTTCATCACCTGCAGCAACGCCTCGGCCTGTTCATCGGTGACGGTCGCGGCGGTGATATACGGCAAGGTCGGACTGAACGCACTTCGCGCAATGACCCGCAGGCCGGCCACTTCGTCTTCGGCGTACCGCGCCAGATAGTCGAAGGTGACGCTGTCGATGGCCGCCAGGTCCGCGGTCCCTTCACGCAACCCGCGCAGGCTTTCGCGGTGGCTGCCGCTGATACCGACACTGGCGAAGAACTGCCCCTCTTGATGCAGCGGCGCCAATCGATGACGCAGCAGGTTCATGCCGCTGTTGGAGTCTTCGCCATTGATCACCCCACGACTGTCGCGAAAGGCCGGCAGGCTGCGCCGTGGATCATCGGCGCGACTCAGCAACAGGCTGCAATGATTGCCGCCGTTAGCGTCCGGCAGCTCATAGCGAGGACGACCAACGACCCGGACCCGACCGCGCAACGCGGTCATCAGCGGGTAGCCGCAGGTTTGGGTCAGCAGAAGGTGCGGGGACAGCCAGAGGTCCATCAGCGAAAGGCCCTCGGCGTTGCGGCGGGTGGCACCCAGTCGCTCGAGCATGCGCGTCAGCCAGCGCTCGTTGGCCTCGCGGATTGGTTCGGGGGCGATGTACATCAGTAATTCGGCGAGGTGTTCAGTCATCGAAATCTTCCAGGTGACAAGTTTTCACTGTGGGAGCGAGCCCTGTGGCGAGGGGATTTATCCCCTCGCCACAGGGCTCGCACACAGGGGGGGTCGATCATGAAATCAGTGAAACGGATGTTGCGGGCTATCGATGGCTTTCACTCCATTCTCCCACCACAACTGCCCATAACCCTGCACCAGAAACCCGCCGCTACGCGCCAGCCATTGCTCGCGACGCGCGCGGTAGGCGCGGGGCAAGTCATACCAGGGCAGACCGGGCAAGTCGTGATGCACCAAATGCAGATTGAGGTTGAGGAACAGCCAGCGCCACGGCCAGGCCGCTTCATTGATGACCGTCCTTTGCTCGGGCTCGGCGTGGGGACGGTGTTCATAGTAGGAGCGAAGCATCGCAATCGATAGCGCCGGCACGCTGATCAGCAATAGGTAATGCCACACCGGCAGCACGCTGTAACGGGCGATAAACAGCAACATCAGCAGGGTCAACGTGCCGTGGCTCAACCACATCAGCCAGGCCTGTCGCTCACCTGCTTTTAGACGTTGCAGTTCTTCCCTGGCCAGCGCCAGCAAGGCCAGCGGTGCACCGAGGGCGAAGCGTCCGAGCACGGTTTTGTTCAGCCAGTGCAGACGCTGTTCAAACAGTGAACTGCCCTGCCATTGCTCCGCGCTCAGGTAACGGCTTTCCGGATCGTGCCCCGGAAGGGTCAGGTCTTCGTCGCAGTGATGCAGCAAATGGCTGTCGCGATACAGGGTGTAGGGATACCAGACGGCGAACGGCGCGTAGCCGAGGATCTTGTTCAGCGATGTCCAGCGGGTGGGGTGACCGTGAAGCAATTCGTGCTGCACCGACAACCAGAGCACCACCAATGGAATCAACAGCACAGTGCTCCACCACAGGCCCAACCAGCCACTGGCAAGCACGATGCTGAACCAGCCGACGTACACGCCGATCAGCAGCAACCAGGTCGGCCACTCGGTGCGAGCGGTCAGGCGTTGGCGCAGGGTTTCGATTTCTTCACGGTGGGCGGTATCGAAATAATGGGGCATGGCGTTGCTCAGATCGGGGACCAGTCCCCTTCTGTGCAATGACGCAGGAAAATCTTGCAGATTATTTCAAGGATCGTATGACGATCGTTCCCGCGCTCTGCGAGGGAATGCCTCTAGGGACGCTCTGCGTCCAGTGACGCGGAGCGTCACGGGCCGCATTCCCACGCAGAGCGTGGGAACGATCAATCAATGCGGGATCAATGACCGAACACATCCACCTTCTTGGCCTTCTTGTCCGCGCGCTTTTCATCGGCGGTTTTTGCCGGTTTTTTCTTTGCCGCTTTTTTTGAATCCATGCCTTTGGCCATGATACTTACTCCACTCATACGGGATGTGAGATCAGGTATACACCTATCGCTACGCGCGCGTTCTTTTATAATCACCCGCTTTGCGCACCGACAGTCGAAGATCATGCCCAACACCCAGTACACCTTGCTCGCCGAGCCTTTGTGGCCCTTGATGAACAAGTTTTATCGCGCTCATCAATCGTCGATGAAAGCCGTCCGCGACGCTCAACTCTGGGTGGCCAGGCGCGAGGAGATCATTGGCGCACTGTGTTTGCGACCGGTGGCGGACGGGCATTGGCTGACGGGTTTGTTTGTCGATCCGGCCTGTCGTGAACAGGGCATCGCTGCAGCGTTGATCGCCGAGGCGCTCAAGGAGCTTGAAGGCCCGGTGTGGCTGTTTTGTCATCCGGACTTGCGCGGGTTTTATGAACGTCGCGGTTTTACCTTCGACCCGCCACTGCCCTACTCCATGGCCGAACGCTTGAGCCGTTATGCGCGCAGCAAACCGATGATCGCCATGGGCCTAAAACCGTTGGAGAGTTCGACTTGTGGGAGCGGGCTTGCTCGCGAAGGCGGCGTGTCAGTCGACATCAATATTGACTGACA
>NZ_JAHBDP010000087.1:0-48090 GCF_019956495.1 Pseudomonas sp. BF-B-26
CGGCGGGCCAGTCGATATTGATGTTGAATGATCAAACGCCTTCGCGAGCAAGCCCGCTCCCACAGTTAACCGAGTTCACCCAGGCGCTCGCGGACAAATTCATTGGCTTTGCGCGTCATCTGGTCCAGATGCCGGTCACGCTGTTTTTCCGCATCGAGCATCGCGCGCTTGCCGTGTTTTTGCAGCAGGTACGTATGAATCTGCCGCACCTCGAGCGAGCTGTAGATCGGCGCCACGTCCAGCAGAGCCATCAAGCCGTCGCTGCCGTGATCGCGGGTGTTCATCAGCACTTGAGTCGCGCGCACGCCCACCACCTGAAACCCCATGGCCTCAAAATACGGCACCTTGGCCACCGCGCACGTCAGTTCGGCATGCGGGTAGCGGCCGACCATTTCCTGCAGCATCCGCCGGGCAATACCTTGGCGCCGATGGCTGGCACTCACCGCCATATACGCGACACCGCATGCATCGGGATCGTCCTTGACCGGCAGGTACAGCAGGAAGCCGATGACCTTCTCCGGATCGTCTTCGTCGGTCGCGACGAGCAACTCCACCGCAATCCCTTTCGCCCCGTTCAACGCCTCCAGATAGAGGTGAACCTCGTAGCCGATCGCGTACTGGTACACGTTGTACAACAGGTTGCTCGGCGCGATAGCGACCATGCTGATGTCGGTCAGGTAATCGACCACCATCTGCAGGATCTGGCTATTGATGTGCTCGGGGCACGGGGTTTTGAAATGGGTGATCTGGGGCATTCGTGGCTCTGACTCTGGGGCGGACGTGAAGAGTGTGTTCGCGGGCGTGCCTATCATAACCGACGCCACGCACGCTTGGCCGAGTTACCGCTGCGGCGCAACCATCCGAAACCGGATATTGATCTTGTCCGAGACAACACTGTCGGCCCATTCGCCTTCGCCGATTTTGAAGTCGCTGCGCTTGAGGGTTAACTGGCCATCGAAAATCCCGATGGCGTTCTCGGCCTTCAAGAGCACCGGTACCTCCACTTCATGGGTGATGCCCCTGAGCGTGAGTTTGCCGGTGATCGAGTAACGGTTGTTGCCCAGCACTTTCACGCCGGTCGATTCAAACGTCGCCACTGGATACGTTGCCGTGTCGAACCAGGCTGGTTTTTGCAGTTCGCTGTTGGCGTCGCTGCTTCCGGCGTCGATGCTGTCGAGCTGGATGGTGAGCGCGGCCCGGCCTGCCGACGGGTGCGCCGTGTCGAAATCAAGCGTGGCCTCGAACTTGTGGAACGTACCGTACACCCGCGAAGAGAACTGTTTATACGTGAAGGAAATCGTACTGGCGGTTTCATTGACCCGCGTGTATTCGACCGCCTGGACACAAGGCAACGCGCCGAATGCAAGGGCGGCCACCAGCACGGCGCAGGTCGGGAATCGGTGTTTCATGGGACTCTCCGGTTGGGCTCCCGTCATGAGCTGAGGTGCCGCACACGTGAGCCAGCGATAGGTGGACTAAAGCAAACAAACGCCGTTAATTCCACCGGCGGCTCAGACTTCCGACCACCTGTCGGCCCACGCCAATGGCCGCCCCGATAGGACCGCTGCCAGGGTGTTTAATGACAGTCCCAACACACCGCATCGGGAGACCGGCCATGAAATTCGTCATCATCGGAGGAAGCGGGCTGATCGGCAGCAAAGTCTGCAAGAACCTACAGGATCTGGGGCATGAAGTCATATCAGCGTCACCGAGTTCCGGCATCAACGTCATCACCGGCGAAGGCCTGGCGGGCGCGCTCAAGGGCGCCGACGTGGTGGTCGACGTGGCCAACTCCCCCTCATTCGAGGATCACGCGGCGTTGCATTTCTTTGAGACCGCCGGGCATAACCTGTTCGCTGCCGAGAAGCTAGCCGGCACCAAACACCATGTTGCCCTGTCCGTCGTGGGCACCGAACGGATGCTCGACAGTGGTTACTTCCGGGCCAAAATGGCCCAGGAAAAACTCATCAAGGCCTCGGGTGTTCCCTACACCATCCTGCGGGCCACGCAGTTCTTCGAATTCATTGGTGCCATTGCTTACTCAGGTCGCGAGGACGGCAACACCATCCATTTATCCTCCGCCGCCCTGCAACCGGTGGCCTCGGTGGATGTCGCGGCCGCACTGACGGCTATCGCTCAAAAAACGCCGATCAATCAGACCGTGGAAGTAGCCGGGCCGGATCGCCGCCCCATTGTCGAGTTCGTGAGTGAGTACCTGAAACACACCAACGACCCGCGCGAAGCCGTCCCGGATGACACGGTTCCTTACTTCGGCGCCCCGATCAATGACAAGTCCCTCACGCCCGGCGATAACCCTATTGTTGGAGCGACCCGGTTTGAAGACTGGCTAGAGATCGCGCATCCCTCTTGAGTCACCAGTGCTGAGCGGCGCAGGACTCTCGCTGCCACGCCCGCTGCAACAGCTTGATGACCTCGGCATCCGAGGTCTGGGTAAAGTCCATGTACCAACGGCTGATCGACATCAGCCAGTCGGGAATGATCGGGCATATCAGCTCATCCACCTCACTGCGCAGCGCTTCCGCCGTCTCAATCGGCGCCACCGGCACGGCGACGACGATGCGAGACGGCGCTTGCGCACGCACCGCGTGGATCGCCGCCAGCATCGAGGCGCCTGTCGCCAGGCCGTCGTCGATCAGGATCACCACCTGATCCTTGAGTTGCACAGGCGCGCGTGCTCCCCGGTAAACCTTCTCGCGGCGTAACAGCTCCCGGGTTTCCCGTGCGACCACGTCATCGAACGCGGCCGGGTCAATCGGGTGAACCCGCAGCGCGTGTTCATTGAGGATTTGGATGCCGCCGCTGGCGATGGCGCCCATGGCGAACTCTTGATGAGACGGAACGCCCAGCTTGCGCACCAGCATCAGGTCCAGACGAACGTCCAGTGCAGCGGCTACTTCATAAGCGACCGGCACACCGCCACGGGGCAAGGCGAGGATGATGACATCGGGGCGATGCGCGTACTTGAGCAGCGGTTCCACCAGACGTCGCCCGGCAGCGGCTCGGTCCTGCAGGAGGGTGGGCGATGAGGGACTCATTTGAAAACCTCCTCAGGCGATCACGCCTGTCGGTTCGCATCACACGGTCACTCATGGATTGTCGATCTGACGGTGGCTGACATCAAGCTTGGCCATAACGCTCCTGCCCTTTATCAAGTGCCCTCAGCCTTCGACATTCGCCGCGAGCGCAAACCAGATGCAGACTTCGAATCCATCCGTTCGACCTGTCGCCGGCGAGAGCAGCCGTATTCTCGCGTTGACACCCTGCACAATGGTTTTGGCAATCGCCAACCCCAATCCTGACCCGCTGGTTTCACTGTTACCCCGCACAAAGCGCTCGGTAAGGCGCCGCAACACCGGCTCGGGCACCGCCGGGCCACCATTGACCACCCGCAGCATCGCTTGGTCGGTGAGGCTGACTTCGACCGGTTGATCCGCCGCGCCGTACTTGAGCGCGTTCTCGATCAGGTTGCGCAACAGGATGGCGAAGGCGTCCGGATCAATCGCCGAATACACACTGGCCTGGGTTGGCAGGTGCAACTCGATCCGGTGCCCACTGTTGTGGTTCCACTCATCGACCACATGGGCCAGCAACGGAATGAGGTCCTGAGGCGTTTCGGACAACAGCCCCCCACCCTCGGCCTTGGCCAGTTGCATGAGTTTTTCCGAGAGCCGCGTCAGTTCGCGCAACGAGTTTTCGATTTTAGCCGCCCGTAATCGCAACGGGCCTTCGGGCGCTTCGTGATGCAAACGCTGGACCTGCGCCAGGGTCGCGGCCAGTGGCGTGCGCAGTTCATGGGCGCTGTTGGCCGTAAAGCTGCGCTCGGCCTCCAAAGCCTTGCGCAAGCGCTCCAGCAGATGATTGACCGCCTCGGCCAGCGGGCCGATTTCAGCTGGCAATCGCGCCACGTTGATCGGCGACAGATCACCCACGCCGCGCGCCTCCACGGCACGCCGATAGGCCAATACACTGCGCAGGCTGAGGCGTACAAACATCCAGGTGCCAAACAGGCTGATGGGAATCAGCGCCAGCAATGGCAACAACAAGGCAAGCAACGCTTCCCGCGCGGCTTCATGGCGATGTTTCAGAGGTTCGGCGATTTCGATGAACACCGTCTCACGCAGCGCACTGGCGCCGTACAGACGGTATTTTTTAGTGGTTGAAAAGCCTTCGACCGGTTGTTTGTTGAAGATCTTCGGGTTGGCGTCGTGGGACTGCATCAGGATCTCGCCCTTGGCATCGCGCACCAGATACGTCAGGTATTCATTGTGCATTTTCAGGGTGGCGACATGCTGCGCTTCACGGGGTTTTTCCCGGTTGCTGATTTCCAGCACGGCCAAGGGCAAGATGCGCTGCGCAGTCTCTTCCAGCGCACTGTCGAAGGCCTCGTTCAATTCATGTTGCACCACCAGCCAGGCGCCGACGGTCGCCGCCAGCCAAAGCAGGGTCGTGCCCAACGTCAACCCCAGGCCGAGACGTTTTTGCAGGCTTGACGGCGGCTTCATGCGGACATCAACCGATAGCCCATGCCGCGCACGGTTTCAATCAGGTCGCGCCCGAGTTTTTTACGCAGACGGCTGATATAGACCTCGATGGTATTGCTCTCGATTTCGGCACCGAAGGCATACAACCGTTCTTCCAGCTGCGACTTGGACAGCAACGCGCTGGGGCGCTGCACAAACGCCTCGAACAGCGCCCACTCCCGCGCGGTGAGATCCACCGTCGCACCGGCCCGCTGCACCGTACGGGCACTCATGTCGATCTGCAAATCACCGAGCTTGATCTGCGGATTGGGATTGCCGCTATAACGCCGAGCCACCGCCGCCACACGAGCCGAGAGCTCAAACAGGTCGAACGGTTTGACCAGGTAGTCGTCGGCGCCGGCATTGAGGCCAGCGATACGATCGGAAATCTGATCCTGGGCCGTCAGGATAATCACCGGGGTCACGTCCCCTGCCGAGCGTTGCTGACGCAAAAAATCCAGCCCACGACCGTCCGGGAGCATCAGGTCCAGCAGGATCAGGTCGTAAGGCGTGGTGCGCACGCTATTGCGCGCATGGTCCAGGCGCTGCACCCAATCGACTGCGTGGCCGTCATCGGCGATCTGTTCGCGCACCGCCTCCCCCAACCCTTGTGCGTCCTCGATCAATAAAACCCGCATCTGGCACCTCCTGTGATGGTTGTCGTGCAGCACCTTAAACGCCTTACCTGACATGAATCTGAAGATTCAGCTGGTTGTCAGGAATGCACCTTAGGGTATGCCACAGACGCCGACCTCGGCAGGAGACAGATCATGAAATCAGGTTTTATTGCCAATGCCGCGCTGTTGAGTCTGCTGCTCAGCGGTTACGCCCTGGCCGATGACGACTGCAGCGACCCGGTGAGCGACTGGCAACCACGCGAAACCTTGCGTCAGCAGGTAGAGCGGCAGTACGGCTGGAGCGTGCAGCGGATCAAGGTCGACGACGGTTGTTACGAGCTCAAGGGGTTAGACCGCAAAGGCAATGCCATCGAAGCCAGCTATTCACCGGCATCGCTGCGCCTGCACACACTCGAGATCCATTTCCGGGACGACGGCGATGCCAGGGACTACCTCGGCACTTCGCTCAGCGAATGACGCCTCACCTGTCGATGAGTTTTTCCTGCGCTTCAGGTTGCTGTCAGCAAGCAGGTCCAGGCTCTCGACCTAACGATCAAAAGGACACCGCCATGAAAAAGATCATCGCAGCAACTTGCCTCGTCGGCGCCATTGCCCTGCCGGGGCTGGCCCAGGCCCGTGAAGTGACCTTGACCACACAGCTCAAGGACTACAGCGGCAATGATGCCTACCTGGCGATCTACGTCACCGACGCCAATGGCCAATACCAGAAAACCCTCTGGGTGGCCGGCAAGAAGGCCAAGTACTACAAGCACCTGGGCGACTGGGCCCGTGGCAGCGGGATGAACCCGAGCGAGTTTGACGGGGTCAGCGGCGCCAGTGTCGGCAGTGGGCGCACGCTCAAAGTCAGCGTCGAACTGGCAGACACCCTGATTGATGCCGGGTATCAGATCCGCATCGACAGCGCCGTCGAGGACAAACGTGACGCCCGCGCCGATGTCAGCGTGCCCCTGACGTCCAAGGGCGCAGGCAAGCCGGCGACCGGCAGTACCTACGTCGACGCCTTTACTTACGATCTGTAGCACCCGCCATTACTGGAGGCTGAACATGCTTCGTCAGTTCCATTCCCTACCTGGCCTGATCGCCGCCCTGTTGGTCATGTTGTTGGCCATCAGCGGCGCGATCCTGTCTGTCGACCCGGCCCTGGAACGCCTGCACAGCACGTCCACTCCCGCCGGACAACTCAACGTCGGCCAACTGGCCGGGCGCGTTGCCAACCACTTCCCGGGCGTGGAGCAGATTCAGCGCTCAGCGTCCGGGACGGTGATCGTCTACTACAACCAGAACGGCCAGGCCGGGGCACAAAAGGTCGACCCACTGACCGGCCAAGGCCTCGCACCTTACGAGCCCTCCGCGTTCTCACGTTGGGTGAAAGAGCTGCACCGCTCGATGTTCCTTGGCACGCCGGGTCATGGAGTGTCGGGTGTCGGCGCGCTGTTCATGCTGATATTGTCGGTGTCCGGTGCGCTATTGCTGGCCCGGCGCCTGGGCGGCTGGCGCAACCTGCTGCGGCCACTGCGGGGCACCTTCAGCCAGCGCTGGCATGCTGAAGTCGGGCGACTGGCCTTGCTCGGGCTGCTGCTGTCGGCATTGACCGGGCTTTACATGTCCGCCACCACTTTTGGTTTTATCGCCGACGGCAGTCAAAATGAACCCGCCTTCCCCGCCCACGTCAGCGCCGGCCCGGCCTTGCCGGTGGCGAAGCTGCAAGCGTTGCAGGCTACCGACCTGAACGACCTGCGCGAGCTGGTCTACCCCAGCCCTAATAATGCGCAAGACGTGTTTTCCCTGCGCACGGCCCAGGGCGACGGCTACGTGGATCAGGCCAGCGGCGCTTTGCTGTCCTATCAAGCCCACGACTCGATGCACAACCTCTACGAATTGATCTATCAGCTGCACACCGGCGAAGGCCTCTGGTGGCTGGGCCTGCCGCTGGGGCTCTGCGCCCTCTGCGTGCCGTTGATGAGCGTGACCGGCATCCTGTTGTGGTGGCGCCGCCGCAAGGCTGGCCCGAACATCCGCCACAACAGCCCTGCCCACTCAGCCGACAGCGTGATTCTGGTGGGCAGTGAAAACAACAGCACCTGGGGTTTCGCCAACACCTTGCATGAAGCCTTGCACCAGAGTGGTCATAAGGTGCATAGCGCGGCGATGAATGAATGGGTCGGCGATTACCGCAATGCCCAATGGGTGTTCATCCTCACCGCGACCCACGGTGACGGCGATGCGCCGGCCTCGGCTTCGCAGTTCCTGGCGCGGCTGGGCAAAACCGGCCTCAAGCCCGGCCTGCCCTTTGCGGTGCTGGGCCTGGGCGACCGCCAGTTTGCGCAGTTCTGTCAGTACGCCCATCAGGTGCAAGACGCACTGTTGCAGGCCGGTGGCTCGCCGTTACTGGGCCTCGAAACCATCAACCGCCAGTCCTCTCAGGAATTTGCGCGCTGGGGCCACGCGTTGGGCGAAGTGTTGGGGCAGGACCTGACGCTGGTTCACACCCCGCAGCAGCCGCGTACCCATCAATTGCAGCTGACAGAGCGGATTGCCTATGGCGAACAGGTGAATGCGCCGACCCACATACTGCGCTTCAAAGCCGACGGCGAGTTGCCGGGCTTTCTGGCCGGTGACCTGGTCGGGATTCTGCCCCCGGGCAGCCCGATCCCGCGTTTCTACTCGCTGGCCAGCGGTTCGCAGGATGGCGTGCTGGAGATCTGCGTGCGTAAACACAACGGCGGCATGTGCTCGGAATTCCTTCATGGCCTGGACATCGGCGCGCAGATCGACGCCTTTATCCAGCCCAACCCGCAATTTCGTCCGGCATCGGGCACGCACCCGGTGATCCTGATCGGCGCCGGTACCGGCATCGGTCCCCTGGCCGGTTTTATCCGCAACAACAAGGCCCGACACCCGATGCACTTGTATTGGGGCGGACGCAACCCGGCCTCGGATTTCCTCTATGAACCGGAGCTCAACCAATACCTGTCGGACCGACGCCTCACAGCACTGCGCGCCGCCTTCTCTCAGGTTCAGGACCGCAGCTACGTACAAGACCGGCTGATCAGCGATGCCCTGGCCTTGCGCCGACTGATTGAAAAAGGTGCCCAGGTGCTGGTGTGTGGCAGCCGCGAAATGGCCAAAGGCGTGATGCAGGCCCTCGATGAAGTGTTGGCACCTCTCAACCTGAGTGTGCTGACGCTCAAAGCACAAGGACGCTACCGTGAAGACGTCTACTGAGTTGCAGCGCTATAGCCTGAACGGCGAAACCATGGGCACCCGCTACACCGCCCTGTTTTATGCCGGGGCCGGGATCGATACCGACGACGTTGGCCATCGCCTGGCGCGCGCCGTGGCCCGGGTGGACCAGCAAATGTCCACCTGGAAACCCGACTCGGACCTCAACCGTCTCAACGCCGCCCCCGAGCAGGAATGGGTGGCCGTGCCCAAGGAACTGGCCACGGTGCTGTCTGCTGCACTGCGCGTCAGTCAGCAATCCGGCGGCGCTTTCGACATCGCTGTCGGTGATCTGGTTAACGCCTGGGGATTCGGCCCCGAGGAACAGACAGTCACCGAGCAAGCGATCGGCACGATTGCGCCCGGCGCCCGGCTGTCAGCCAGCGCCGCGTTGGTGGTTGACCCGCAACGCAATCAGGTGCGCAAGTGCATGCCGCTGAACCTTGATTTGAGTGGCATCGCCAAAGGGTTTGGCGTGGATGAACTGGCGCGTTGCCTGGAGGGTTTGGGCATTACCCGCTACCTGGTCGGCATCGATGGCGAGATGCGCGCCCGGGGCGTCAAGCCTGACGGCCAGTGCTGGGTCGTGGCCCTGGAAAAGCCCAACCGGGGCGTGCGTGAAGTCATGGGCGTGATGGAACTTGGCGATGCCGCTATCGCGACCTCCGGGGACTATCGACATTGGGTGGACGTGGCCGGTCAGTCCTATGCTCATACGATGAACCCGGCCACCGGCGCGCCGCTGTGCAACCCGCTCGCCGCCGTCACCGTGGTGGCGGCCTCGTGCATGCTCGCCGATGCCTGGGCCACGGCGCTGATGGTCCTGGGCGAAACCGAGGGCCCGCGCCTGGCTCAGGAGCGCGGGATGGACGCGTTATTCGTGCTGCGCGAGGGTGAACAGTTCAAAGAAATATCCATTGTCGGCGGCCAGTTGCAGGCGCAGATTGAAACCCGCTGACGCCATTTGCCGGACCGCTCGAAACCCGCCCGATTTAAACCGCCCAATGACAGGGAGTCCCGTTAAACAATGAAATTCATGCACCGGCACACCGAGGCACACCGAAGCGATCGTATCGGCTGGCTGCGCGCCGCCGTCCTGGGCGCCAACGACGGGATTGTCTCTACCGCCAGCCTGCTGATCGGCGTCGCGGCCGCCAACGCCAGCCACGCCACGTTGCTGGTCACCGGTATGGCAGGGTTGATGGCCGGTGCCATGTCCATGGCCGCTGGCGAGTACATTTCCGTACACTCCCAGGCCGACACCGAGCGCGCCGATCTGTCCCGCGAACGGGCAGAACTGGCGAGCGACCCGAAAGCCGAACACATCGAACTGGCCAACATCTACATGCATCGCGGCGTATCACCCGAACTGGCGCATCAAGTGGCCGATCAATTGATGGCCCATGACGCATTAGGCTCTCACGCCCGGGACGAGCTGGGCATCAGCGCCACCCTCACCGCCAAACCCTTGCAGGCCGCCCTGGCCTCCGCCGCCAGTTTCGTGGTGGGTGCCGCGTTGCCTCTGGCGGTGACGTTTGTCGCGCCGGAGCAAAGCGTGGTGCCCTGGATTTCGGGCATGTCATTGGTGTTTCTCGGGACGTTGGGCGCCATTGCCGCCAAGGCAGGCGGGGCCAAGGTCCTGACCGGCGCCTGGCGGGTGACATTCTGGGGGGCTCTGGCCATGGGGATTACGGCACTGGTGGGGCACTTGTTTGGCGCAGTGGTCTAGCGGGGGCGCCCTGCAAAAACAAAGGGGCGCCCGTGCCCCTAGACCAACCGCTCGATCTTCTGATGCTGCCAGACCATTTTGTAATACGCCGTCTGCAACACCAGCATCCCCAGATACGCCACCGGAAACGCCATCCACACTCCCTGCAACCCGAAGTGCCCGTCCAGCACATACGCCACCGGCAATTGCACCCCGACCACACAAAAAATCGAAATCGCCATCGGCACCAGTACCGAGCCGCTGGCGCGCATGATGCCGCCGACAATCGCCTGGAAGCCGAACACCAACAGACTCCACAGCATGATGTGCAACAGATGCTCCGCCTTCGCCCGGGTGGAATCATCCGTGAGGAACAACCCCAGCAACCAGTGCGACAACAGATAACCCAACACCACCAAACCACCGGTCAGGCACACATTGATCAACAGCCCCGTGCGCAGAATCGGCCCCATCCGCTCAAGCCGCCCTGCCCCAATCGCCTGAGCACCGAGGATCGACGCCGTGATCGCAATCGACAGCGCCGGAAACTGCACGTAATTGACGATCTGCGTCACCGCCCCATACGCCGCCGTCGCCTGCGAACCGTGCTGATTCACCAGCGCCAGAATCACCAACTCCGACACCGACAACACCACCATCTGCAACCCGGTCGGCAACCCGATGCGCAACACCTTGCCAAGAATCACCAGGTCCAGCCGCATCGCCGCAAACATCTCCCGATCCGGCGCCAACGGATGCCCCTTGCGAATCAACCGCCACGCCAGCCACCCCATCGCCGACAAATTACCCGCCAACCCCGCATACGCCGCACTCTGAATCCCCATCATCGGCAACCCGAACCAACCCCGAATCAACGCCGGCGTCAGCGCCAACCCGATACACGTCGACACCACCAACGCAATCAGCGGCGACACCGTATCGCTCACCCCGCGCAGCAGTTGGGTAAAGAGCACGTAAACCAGCAGCGACGGCATGATCCACATCATCACGTGGGCGTAGGACACGGCGTCGTCGATAACGTCGGCCGGTGTGCCCAAACCTTCCAGGGCTGGCCTTGCGAATACGCTGCCGAGTACTGCCGCTGTCAGGCCGATCATTGCGCCTAACAACAAGGTTGTGCCGGCGATGGTTTTCACCAGATGCGGCTCACGCGCGCCCCAGGCCTGGCCGATGAGCACGCCAGCACCCGCGCCGAGGCCGATGACCAGGGCGATGAAGAAGAAGACGATGGGGAACATGCCGGACACGGCGGCCAGGGCTTGGGTGCCGAGCATTTGGCCGATATAGATGCTGTTGATGGTGCCCGACATGGATTGGAGGAAATTGGAGAGGACCATGGGGGCGAGGAAAAGGAGGTAGGTTTTCCAGAGGGGGTGTTGGGTGGCAGGGGTTTGCATTGAGGGTCCGTCTCGGGGTGGGCTCGTGTTTTGGAAATTCTACGCTAGGGGACTGGGCACCACCCGATTCGATTTCGAAGATTTTGGTAGCGTGAGTAATGTCTGGTTTCGGCCAAAAGCAGACATCGGGGTAGCGCAATTCGACGCACGCCCACAGACTACTCATCAATCCATAACGCAGTTAAGGCAGTTTATTGATGCCCTCACCACTCGACACAACCATTTCCATTCCCCTTTCGCCGGACGAAGCGGTCGTGCTGTTTGAGTTTATCCGTCGTTTCAGTGATACCGATAATTTGGCAATTGAAGACAAAGCTGAGCAAAGGGCCCTATGGAACCTATGCTGCGTATTTGAAAAACACCTGAACCTTCCAATGGAAGGCAACTACGCAGAGATATTGCGTATGGCACGAGACAGGCTCAGGGATGAATGAATGGCAGCAGCGGGTCGTTTTCTGCCCCTCATGACGGGCAAGAATCGGCCAAAATCGGACGTTGGTTTTCTACTAAATTCATCCTCCACTAACAGTGGACTCGTTACCGGCTTTGTCGTCATCATGAAGGGTGACTAGCCCCTGTCTACTTGCGTACGGGGGGACAATGAAATGTTCTTATTTGAAACGGAAGTCGACAGTGAAAAAGCCGTGTGGAATACAGGAACAATTGGATAAGGCTATGGAGCAAACCGTAGCACCCGAAAATGTTTTGCCGATGGCTATGTCTAAGTCGGTTATGCGGCTGGGTTTGGCCTGCGACGAGTCCGACTTGAAAGCGTTGATAAATGCGCTTAGTAATGCCGAAGATGGCAGCATTAAAATTGATTTAGATATCCCATGCTCGTTCGGCAAGACAGGAGAAGAAATACAGGCCACGATTACCTGCCTTATAGAGGATCTAAAAGACACAATTAAGGAGGTCGGAGCGCAAATAACTGAAGCTTTACCACAGGCTGTCCAAGTTACATTGGAGAAGATGGCCGATTTAATCGGAATGGAGCTACTCACCCAAGCGATGGAGCACACTGAATATCTTAATAAAACACAGGAGTTGCGCGCTAGCACAGTTGAAAAGCTTTGGGGGAAAGCCGTAGATCAGTTAAATATGCTAAGACATCTAGTGGTAGAGTGGGACGGGACTGCATCTGAAATTAAGAGTGGGCCGTACGCCAATCCGAACACTGCACTCGCGTTGAATAGAGTAGTTTTACGAGTATATAGCGTAGTCGGTGAAGTCATAGCGCTTGCACGAGCTGGGTATGCCGATGGTGCATTAGCGAGGTGGCGATCAATTCACGAAATTTGTATTGTTGCGATTTTTTTGAGCAAACAATCTGATAAGTGTGCGCAAATGTACTTGGCACACAGCATAATTGACGAGTTGAGACTGGTTGAGTCAGGTTGTAGTGAGGGTACAAATGGGGCTAAGAATAAAGCGGATGAAAAATATTTAAGTTCGCTAAAAAATCAGAAGCGGCAACTGGTAAAAATTTTTGGCCCATCCTTTGCCAAAGATTTGGGATGGGCAGCGGTAGAACTAGGTCGAGCAAGAGTCACCTTTCGAGAGTTGGAAGATTTTGTTGAAATGGGGATGCTGAGGCAAGGCTATCAGTACGCTAATAGTGCGACTCACGGAGGCGCACTAGCAGCTCTAACAAGAATTAGTTTGGGGATGAATGTCGAGTATAGTGACGAGATCTCACCTGCCTTCGGATGCGAAGTAGCTATGGGCTACGTCGCGGGGTCTCTATCAACATTGATTGCAGAACTTTGCGTAGAAACAGAAAGCGCCGATCTTTTAATTATGAATATGGTTATTCAAAATTTTTCTTCGGATGTTCGTGAACACATCAAGAATTCAAAAAAGAAACTCTCTCGGATTACTCCTCGAGTTAGGTTTCAGCTTCAGCAATCGGAAAAATCTCTCTTCAATGCTAGAAGAGGGAAGAGAAATTGAGAGTAAAAACGAAAAGGGGACGGGTTTGTTTTCCCAGGACAAAAAATAAACCTGTCCCTTTTTCTGCTCACAGGTATCCGTAAAGCTAACCTCTTGGTTTATTAGCGCGAGTCTTTCTAATAATTGGAAACAAGAAGTCAGTTAGCTCATTCATCCACGATGGAGTATTCAACACATCCGCAATCTCAGCATATTTGAGAGCAAACTTAACTTTAAATCTAGGTAAGTTGAATAATTCTTCCATACTGCGTTGCTCAGTTGTCCGCAAATCGAACGCCAACGCCGCAGGCCAGTCTTCATGATCATGATTTATCGCCTCCAAGAGAGGCCCGACGTAGTCCCCAAAGTCTGGATCACTCTCGAAGCTTCTAAGTGTGGTTATAAAATCACTGGGTATTAGTGTGTCCTCAATAACCGTTGGAGGATGATATTCAGTATTATTTGTTGATTTCAGCATTGTTCTGCTTTCATCGATGTCATTATGTATGCGCTTGATTTGAATTTGCTTTATCGATTCGCTAGCATCATATTTTTCAAATGCCTTATCAGTGTCTAGCAGTAAAAAAACTTTACCCTTAATGTCGTCTCGATGGTCATCAAGAGCCATCTCCAAGTATCTAAATATTTTCTTAACGTGCTTAGAACCACCAACTGGCAGAATAAATAATTTTTTTCTCGATAAATAAAAGTCGAGATAAATCTTGTCTGCCGAGCCTTCGCAAACTATCCACCTATAGTCATTGCCTGTTATAGAAGCTATCATTGACTGAACGAGATCGTTTAATCCTTTAAGCTCTATGTCCGAAGGTAGCTTTCCTTGCGTCGTTTTTCTAAGCTTTGCAATGTCCTCCCTGAAGCATCGCAAATCAATCATTATTAGTTCGCTTTCAAGCTTAGGGCAGTAAATGGCGACACCGTCAGATACAATCGGCATGAATCCGTACCAATGGGTAGTGACAATTGTCTGGACCCGAGCTTGAGAGATGTCTTTCAATTTTTCGAATTGTTCAAAGCACGCGGAAACATGCAGGGAAAGCTCGGGCTCATCTATAGCAAATATAACATGATGCTCCCTGGTTGCCTCAGTCTCTAAAAGAAACGCTCTTGCAATATCGATCAGAGCTTGTCTTTTTTCTCCAGAACTTAGATTGTTTACTGGAACACTATCTTTCCCCACCGTTTTCGTAAGAATTTTACTATCAAAGAAAGCTTCTATGATTTTTTCTGTTAAGTGCGATTGGTTGAATAGGTTCTGTTTTTTTGCAGGTTTTTTGTATTCGTAATTTTCAAGTGTATTGGAGATTTCTGCTAGGAACGCATTGAGCTTCTGGTTGATGTCGGTGACTGTCGCTTTTTTTACTATATTTCTGACTATCTCCTCAATTTTTGTTCCTAGAAGTGCTTGGACTGTTTTGCTTTCTATCTTTGTGTATTCTTTGAAATTGATCTCGGATGGAACGTATATGTATTGGTATGTTGTTTGCACATAGTAAAATAGGGCATCTTCAAACCCTGTCCAATATGGATCATCTTTAAGAGTCCCAAATTCTTCCAGAGATTCAAATATTGAAAAATACGAGCCGGGCGCTGCACCCGCCGCTGTTTTAATCAGCCCTAAAGGTAGAAGGTAATGACTATGAGCTCCGTAACCACCACTCAGTAAAACATCTCTATTGGAACAGAATTCGCTAACAGGTTTCGGCGATGAATTAAATTCTTGCGGGGTTGCCGACCATGCCATTTCATTTATTTTCTCAAGAAAATCGTCATGTTCCTCGTACTCGAAGTCAAATGAACCCTTTTTTATAAGAAAAATAGGACAAATGTACGGTTCCCTCTCGGGATACCCTTTCGTCAAACTGTGATTCAGATTCCATTCTGTTGAATTAAAGAAACTATCAAGCGCCTCTAGAACAGAACTCTTACCTGAGCCATTTTCGCCAACTATTGCTGAAAACATACTGCCGTTAGAAAGAGGTATGTAATTTATATTTTGGTATGTTTTGTAATTTCTTAATAACAGCCCTACGATCACATGCTTCTCCTTGTAAATGCGCCGTGTCAGCATGCTAGCAGATTGCCTCAGTAAAGCATTTTTTATAAAGGCGCCTCTAAGAGCGTTGCGTGTCCTGGCCAATGCCAATCATTGTCGTTGGGCTGCGGAAGAGGCTTCGATGGATCCTGGTCCTCCGGTCTGCATCGGCATACCACTAGCCAGAAAACCGGTCCTAGCTGTTTTTTTTGAAGCGGTTTTACATGCGCGAGGGTGTTAGAGATAAAACTCTCAACAATCAAAATCCGCGACGCCGAGAATGGGTGCATTTTGGTCATCCGCTGAAATGCTGTGATGACTGTCTAAAATGGTCGATTTCTGCCTATCACGAAGGGCGGCAATCCACATTCGATGAACAATCGTCAGGTACGTAGTAACTTGATATCGCCAAAGCAGGCCTGAGTCGAACGTCCCCTAATGGCCGATAGCAGTCGCTTACGGATGCGTTGTAACGGTCCTAGGACCACCATAAAAATTCCTACATAAACCTCGGAATCCGTAACCTTCCCCGCCGTTCCGACGAAGCTTATAGTTCGTCGCGTCGCCTAAATGGCGAATCGGGTTTGGCGACCTGATCGATCGGTATGCAAAAGCGGTGTGCTTTAATGCAGACGCTTTTGCATGCCCGCAAAGCTGTTTTTATGGCAGCTGTGCGCGGGAGACCTTCGGGTCTGCCGGTTTCCCGATCCCGGTTCGCCAACCTGCGTACAGCTGCCACCCATTCGTTTGGCGACGATTGAGGGGCAGTCACCTTTGATTTGATCGGAGTTTCATCTATGGAAAGATACATGCCCCTCACCGGAATCGACCTGATCCCGGCCTCCCTGCTCATCGACACCCAAGCCCCACTCGACGTCCTGCAAGCCATGGCTGATTACCGCATCCGCACAGTCACGCAGGTGCTGGAAAACATCGCCTACCGCGGCGAACTCGGTTGCGACACGGTGGTGCTGTCGGACTTCTCCAAACTGCTGGCCATTCCGTTACGCGACGGCTGTGACTTGATGGACGTGATCGGTCGACGCTTACGGGCGGAGGTGAAGGAGTAAGTAGAAACGGGCGCCTCACGATCAGTTAAGCCGCAATGCTATTTGTAGCAGCTGGCGAAGCCTGCGTTCGGTTCGGGCCTGCGTTCGGGCGAAGCAGTCGTGAAATCTGAGTTTGCGGTCTTCCTGAAACACCGCATTGTCTGATTTCACGACTGCTTCGCAGCCGAACGCAGGCTTCGCCAGCTGCTACGGATTGTGTCGTTCCTTAACTGATCGGAGGATAAAAGGTGACACCCATTAGCCGGTCTCCCGCCTAATAAACTAAGCTGGGATGTACGGATGCTCACGTTGAAACCCCACATGGAAGACTAAGATTGACTCGAATTATTGAAATTCTGATGTACACCTTAAAGCCAGGATCGGGATTGGACTTTCATCAAATAATGCAGAATGTAAGTGTGCCGCTTCACCTGGAAGCTGGCATAGATGTCGTTTCTTATGGCGCCTCATTACATGATCGTGACAGCTATCACCTGATTCGCTCCTATGAAAGCGAGAGCCATCGCCAAGTATCTCAAGATGCTTTTTACGCAAGCACTGCCTGGAAACAGGGCCCGAGAGAAGACATTATCAGTCGGATTGAAATCAGTACAACGACCGTTATGGCGCTCGCTCAAGACGTGATTGATGCCATCAGAGCTTCTGTAGATCTATCTAGAGCCGAAGCTCGATCCGCGTAGCTGACATCGACAAAGGCAGACCCCCTAGCCTTAAACGCGGGGATCAGGAAGATGTGTTGGCCGGACGGTTACGGAGGAAAAAATGATGCGAAGGATTATCGCAACGGGGGCGCTCTTGCTGGCCTTGGGCGGGTGCGCGACATCACCTATGCGGGTTTCTGAAGCGCGGCCAGTGCCGGCCAGTGAGATGTACGCGATCAAAAGCCAGGGTACGCAAGATCCGGGACGCCTGACCATTTTCCGTGATGACGGGTTTGACGGTGCGGGATGTGATGTCGTGTTCTACATCGATGGTCAACGCGCAGCCAAGATAGGTCCCGGTCAAAAGGCATCTTTCGTTTTGCCTGCCGGGAAAGTGAATCTCGGTGCCGGGCTCGCCGAGTCTGGATTATGTGCGGGTGTCGCGATCAAAACTGTTGCGGCCAACATCAGGCCAAGGAAAGAAGTGATTTATCGAATCAACTGGGATACGCAGGGTTTCAATTTAGACCCCTACGTTGAGTATGGACATTGAGCCCCTGACAGACTGATGCCCGCAGATGGCTCAGACAAATCAAGAGTCACTTAGTCTGATTCGATGGATAAAGACCGGCAAGCCGCGCGATCACAACACCCACGTAAAAGACGCCTGAAAATTCTTCGACCATCACCAGGGAGCGGGCGTGGTTGGTCAACGGGAGAACATCACCGTAACCGGTGGTCGTGAGTGTCGTAAGGCTAAAATAGATAAGTTTGAAGAAAGTGCCGGGCTGTCCGAAGTCGAGGTGGTCAGGGCCGAATGAGCCAGCGCTGGATATCTCGAGCAAGGCAAAGACGAAGGACCAAACAAAGGCCAGCATGATGTAACCCGCAAGCGCGCCATGCAGCTTGTCGGCTGTAATTGGCCCGCGCATGAGAATGTAGCGAAGCACTCCGCTAAATGAGACAGCAAGAGACGCCACATAGGACATCCCGGCAAGTTCAAGAATCGCGATACTCTCAGCCCACAATGCCGTCCATTGAAGGCCAACCCCAAGTAACGCCAGACCCAGTTTCAGGATGAACCCCCGCCGAGTCTGCCTGGTGGCGAAAGCGCCCACCAGCAGCACGATTGAAAACAGAATGCCGAGCAACGTACGAGAAAACAGACCTTCCTCAAGAAAGGGAAACAGGAGGATCAATCCTAGTAAGAGCAGCAATAGATAAGTGCAGGGCCCTCGCCCTATTACCATCTGCGCTAAATCCTCTTCAGATTCGGCTTTATCTTGCGGATTGGCCATACCGGTTTCCCTGAGATTGAAATAGCGCTCGAGACCTAACCCGCACGGTTGAAATCTGACCTGGCGTTAGAGGCGTCGGCAGTGAAATTCTAGTCGCGAATGCAGGTGAGAGGAGACGTTCAAGCAGACACTTGAAACGACAATCAAGCCCTGCGCTTAGAGCAGTACTCCACAATCAGCTGAGTGACCGCCGCCACAATCGCCTGATCCGCGTCAGGCGAGGCGAACAGCCGACATTGCGCATCCGGCAATTCCGGCAACCCTTGTTCTGCCCCAATAACCGCCAAACCTTGCCCCAACTGACTGAGTGGCATGGGCGCTACCGCGAAGCCCGCCAGGGCCGCCGCCCGCAACCCGGCGGTGCTGCTGCACAACATCGCTGTGCGTTGGGCGATTCCCGCTTGCGCCAGCCTTGTCAGCGCGGCCTCGCGATAAGGGCACGGCTCGGGGAACAGGGCCAGCGGCAACGGCGTGGGTAACCGGGCGACGGGTTGCGCCGACCAGGCCCACACCAGCGGTTCTTGCCATAGCAACAGCCCCGCTTCGCTGGTTTCGCACAGCGAACCGATGACCACTTCCAGATACCCTTGCTTCATCAGCGCCAGCAACGTACCCGGAATGTTCACCTGCACCTCGATCTTCATCCCGGGGTACTGCGCTGCGAAATCCTGAACCGTGCGCAGCAATCGAGACTCGACAAAATCTTCGGACACGCCGATCCGCAACCGCCCGTGAAACGGCGTACGTGTCAGGTCGGTCCAGGCATCACGGTTCAGCGCGAGGATCGTGCGCGCATAAGAGACCAGGCGCTCGCCATCGGCCGTCAGTTGCTGGGAACGGGTGGTGCGCGTCAACAGGGGTTTACCAATCTGTTCTTCCAATCGCCGCACGTGGCCACTGACCGCCGACTGAGTCAGGTGCAACTTTTGGGCGGCACGGCTGAAGCCGTCTTCATCGACGACGGTGACAAATGTCTTGAGCAGCAGTGCATCAAACATAGTTTTATACGTGATCAATTGAGTGAGAATTTACGATTTATATTTCAAATTCAACTATGTTGCAATGCTCACACCTGCCCTGCCCCCTCATCATTCAAGGTGTGCCATGACGACTCTTCTTCATATTCAGTGTTCTCCACGCAAGCAGCGTTCGGCTTCCCTTGAAGTCGCCCGCAGCTTCATTGCGCGTTATCAAGCCAACACCCCGGACACCGAAATCATCACCCTCGACCTCTGGAACATGGCGCTGCCGGAATTCGATGATCTGGCCATGGAGGCCAAATACGCCGGGCTCAATGGCACGCCGTTGACCGCCGCACAACAAAACGCCTGGAACACGTTGAAAGCGTTGGCCAGTCACCTGCACCGCGCGGATGTACTGGTGATGTCCGTACCGCTTTGGAATTTCAGCATCCCGTACAAACTCAAGCACTTCATCGACCTGGTATCGCAGAAAGACATCCTGTTCAGCGTTGACCCGGAGCGCGGTCTGGAAGGCATGCTGCACAACACACTCGCCGTGGTGATGTACGCCCGCGGCCTGGATTTTTCGGCGCAGTCGAGCACACCGGCGGAGCGCTTCGACTTCCAGAAGCCCTACGTGGAAGCCTGGCTGAAATTTATCGGCGTCACGGATGTGCATTCGGTGATTGTGGAGAAAACCATCCTGGGGGAAGACGTTGATCGGCGTGCGCGTGAGGACGCGACTCAGCAGGCCAGGCGCCTGGCGGACAGTGTGTCGCTGACGCTTCAGGCCCCCCGGTTGCACATCGATTCCGCACGATAGGCTGCGGACCACGGACCACGAGGTCTGCGTCAATGGAGTGCAATCGCCTGATGCAGCAGGGGCGCCTGGTTCGGCCGGTGACGGAGGAGCTTACGCTTGCCGGACAATGTCGACCGAGATCTCCACCGCCGCAATCGTGCCTCTGTTCTCAAGCCAGTGCGTGGTGTTCCTGTCCTCGGGCCAGCCCACTCCCGGCCCATAATCCGTGGCGACTCCATTTCGATGGTCGGTGATCGTTCCTTGCAGAATGTAGACGGTGCCGGGTCTGTCGATATGGTTGTGAATCGGCCCGAAGACGCCTCCAGGCTCGATGGTCACCTTGCGCATTCTGAGTTGGCGCCCTGCCATACCCTCGATCTCGGGACCCAGGTCAATCGTTGCAAGTAACGTCACCGTAACGCCTTTGGTCTCAGGTGCCGCCTGTTCGTTGCTCATCGCACGCTCCCCTCTGTAGGTACAAGGCTTAACTAGAAGTAGAGACCCTAAAAGGGGTGATCAGGCGGGAGGCGACAAAGGGTCGATACGGGCCATTTGTGAGTGGCCGCTTTTGCCGGGGAACGGATGACCCGTCAGTTGCTTTCATTCGCGGCTTCACTGGACGAAGTGCCTGGAGGACTAATCAAAATCCTGTTTCGCTCGACATTTAGGGTAGGCGCTGCAGCCCCAGAATCGCTCTCCTGCTCTATCGCCTGTCTTACGGATACGAATTTCGAAAGCGCTTCCACAACGCGGGCAACGGCGTTTCGCGAAAGGGTCGTTTCTCTGTTTCAGGCGTTGTACATGCTCGTAGTGGGTAGCGAGCGTACTGTCCCTCTTCCCGCTCTCCAGCGCCTTCACCATTACACTCACCTGCGCTTCGTTAAACACAGGCTGCTGAAAGGACTTGATATAGCGGATGCAGCTGACGCCTTGAGTGACATTGTCCGGCATGACGGTCTTGAAGCTGCCGCCGCCGACGAAGGCGATTACAGAATGAATGTGCTCGGGCGGAACGCTGAGCAGCGCTTCTAGCGCCTTCAAGTGCTTGTAATTCTGCCGCAGCGGGTTCTGGAACCTGAAGCGATGCCGGAAGATCTGCTGTGTCCACTGGGCATGGCGCTCACCTCCAAAGATCCAGCCTCGCATGTTTTTGGTCTCCAGCACGAAAATGCCAAAAGGCGACAGGAACACATGATCAATCTGGGTAGTGCCATCGGGCGTATCCAGTGTGACGTTGTGCAACCGGCGGTAGACCTGGCCGTCCAACCCATAGTGGGCGAAGGTCCGCACCAGCAGCTCACCGAACCAGCCCTTGAACCAGGGGGTCTTGATGATGATGACTACGACCAACAATGGCAGCAGCCACTTCAGTAAGTCGAACAGTGGCTGGAGCATCACAAAAATATTCATCGCTCTCCTTTGCGTGGCGAAGGTATGTCAGGACGCCAGGCTACGCCTTCACCCTTTTGTTCCTTTCTAGCTTAGGCGAGGTAACTGGCGCCTGTTTTCGGCCTTAAGCATTGGGGCTTTGCACAAGCAAAGCCATTTTAGCTCGTGCCTCATCCATGGCTCTGGCCCAGCATTGCAGAGTTAGGCAATGCTTATTGATGGTTTCGTAGCTTTCCTCAAGGAAACCATCCGCCGCCTGGCAGCCTGATTCAGACCAGAGATCGAAATGCTCAATGAAGTGGTGGACTAGCTTATTGCGCAGGTCGACCAGTTCCTTGATGGCGACCTTCGTTGCCTCATAGTGCTCGGCTGGCATTTCCAACTGGTGTCGATAGCTGAGCCAGATCAGGTCACCGGCATCGGCTTGCGTCTGTGATTCTTCATTTTGGGGCGACTGGGTCAGAAAGCTTTCGGTCAGCATCCCGACCAACGCGCCCATGGTCTTTTTCTGGGCTCGTGCGATCTTCTGCTCACGGATGATCGGCAGCCGATCCGCGGGACCGCTCAACTCGCCATGCGCGACTATGGCTTTCAGCTGTCGTTCGTATTGTTGCAAGCGCAAAAGGCAGCGTCCGAGCTTGCGCTGCACTATAGGTTGAAGGTCAGGTACACCATCCGAGGGGATGGTAGTGATTTCACTCATGAACAACGACTCAGGCGTAAGTGGTAGAGCTGGAGCGATTCACTGCAATACGATTGCCCTGCGAGGAGAGTTTGCAACGCGTAAATCGGACGCTTTTCAAGCTCAGTGTAGTTGAGCCCATCTGCCAAGACTTTTTCAACAGAACGGCCATGAGCGGCCACTCGAACACATCACCTGATCGGCTGTTTTGTAGGACGAAGCGGTCACCGATGTTCCGCAGCCAACATTGACCTGAACTGAGAAATGATTTCCGAAGATAGCCCGGCACCTTCGAACACTGCGCAGGTGAAACTAACGGGTGCAGGGCCTGGAGCAGTGATGATGCGGTCTGCAACCACAGCTACCGGACTGTTTCGATAAAGCGTGCCCCCTTCATAACCTACGGCATTCTGTTTTAAGAAATCAGCGCTGTTTGAAGTATGAGGAACCGTGTCGAGAAGCCCGGCCCTGGCAAGTGCCAGCGTTCCCCCACAGATACCGGCAATTGTCGCTCCACTTGAACGACTGGCATGAAGAAAATCTCGCATATCCGGTGCTTCTGCACGTTCCCAGACCGTTCCTCCAATGATGACAACAACGTCCGGTTTCCAGTCCAGACATTGCTGCAAACTGCTATCAACCGTTACTGCCAATCCACCCTGCGAGCGGAACAGCCCCGTAGCAGAAGCGAAAAATCTGACATCGATCCCGTAAAACGGGGACGCAGTTCCAGCAATGAAAGCATATTCCCAGTCCGCAAAACCGGGTGTCAGTATCAATCCCACACGTGCCATCAGTCAGAATCCTCCATGAATGCCAATAACATATGGCGACAACAAACAGACATCAAGGCTGCTTCGGGTCGTTTGCTGCACCTTATGACAGGCAGCAATCGGCCAGAAGCAGCCCTTCGAGGCGAACCCGCATTTGGCTCTTCATTCCACCACTGATATGGACGAGCTCTCCTTGGAAACCGTTCAGGGTGACTCTCCGTATGCTTCAGATTTATTAGCCTCCTGTTCTTCCTGTTTTCACAGTTGCGTGAAAAACTGCGCGCTCTTTGCCGCTCACTTTTTGTCTGTTTTGATGGAACTGCCGATGGACATCATGGATACCAAGCAAGAAAACACCCTCGAAAAATCACTCAGGCTGGCGGCGGATGAACCGGCCCATCGACCTGACTTTTTCAAGACTCTGTTGAATTCCACTATCTACGTCCTTGGCACTGCCGGCGCTGGCGAAGGTCAAATCAACCTCGAGGCTGGTAGCAACACCAGCATCGCGCATTGGCAAAAGCCCGACGGCTCCGCTGTCATCCCGTTTTTTTCTTCGTTGCAAACACTACAAAGATCCATGGATAGCGAAGAGTCCTACATAGAGATCCCGGCCAGATCGCTGTTTGAAATCACACTGGGCACCCCTCTTTTCCTCAATCCAAAGTCTCCTTACGGGAAAGAGTTTTTCCCGGAGGAAGTGCGCCATCTGCTCTCCGACGAGATCGGCCAAAAGCCAGTGCAGCGCATGGTCGAAAAAGACACCAAAGTGCTGCTCGGACAGCCGTCGCAATATCCGTCGAAGATGGTCAATTCGCTCACACAATTACTCGCCAAACATCGCAACGTAAAGCGTGCGTTTCTGGCGTTGATGCATGACGTATCGTCTGATCAAAAGCCTCATCTGATCATTGGTATTGAAGCGGGCGGAGATATTGAACTGGTCATGCGCGAAGCCGGTAACGTTGCCGGGGATACCGCTCCGGATGGCGAACCCGTTGACCTCTATCGCGTTCACGAAGGGGAATCAGGCCTTAGCGATTACTTCCTAAAGCAAACAGCACCCTTCTATGAACGGAAGTCGGCAGGCTGGCTGCGTTCATTGTTTGGCTTTGGCAAAGCGTGACAGAGATCAACGCCGTGCTAACCGCAGAGCAGGCCTGCGAAATCGTGCTTGGCCTGTTTGACGGCGTCATGAGAGATGGCAAACCTGAGCATTTTGTCATTCAGTCATGTGAGCTTTCCGCCAACGGTGATTATTGGGTTATTCGCAGTAACAGTGAGGATTACGTCGTCCACGGAATGACGGAGTTCTGCTACGTTGGTGTTAACGCGCACTTGATCAACGTCATTACGGGCAAGCGTGAGACGGTCGTCAGTTGCATGAGTGTCGATGAGTATCTGCAAGACAAATACGACCTGGAGGCAGCGTCGGGCAACCAGTATGTACTGACCCCGGCAATTGACCGAGGCGACAAACCGGCGCTGGTCAATTTGCGTCGAAAACTGCAGTGCACCTACCCGCAAACCCTTGCGTTGCTGACGGACATACAACGACTTTGGCTCACAGGTAAACGCAGGCTTCTTGAAGACGCGCAGCGACTGCTTCTCGAACAAGGCATAACCACCCAAATCGAGTTAGTGCTTGATGCCGGCGACGCAGTCGCCATCGGCATCGAAACCTGGCACATCGAAGCGGTGTTGAGGGCTGTGCGCGAGAGGTTGTGCTGAGCCGACACCAAGGAGCAGTCATATAAAATGCCGTAACCCACCATCAATAGATGCGGCCGACGCCATGCCCCAGCCCACAAGTCACCTATTTGCTTATGTAAGGAAAATCAGCAATTTCCGGCCTGACGTTACCGCTATCGTGCTTTTCGGCCTGAAGGCCGAAGACAATGGCCTGGTGTATCTGGAGATACGCTTTAAGGACTACGGAAAACTCAAAATTGAAGGCGACCACTTGATGCTTGGATTGGATGAGGCACTAGAAAGCGCCGAGTTCGAGTACGGTATTTTGCCAAATGATTGGCGAGTAATGAGCGAGGCGGAAATTCAGCGAATCCCATTCTTTGTCGGTGGAACATGCGTTTAGTGATTTGACCGCTTTGGGTCGTTATCAGCCGGTCGCGACAGACTGAAATCGACCCTTAGCTGCCACTCACTTAAGGCTGCCATCATCGTTTCGTTGGGCCAAGCGCTGGTAGATAAACTCCACTGCTAGTCGGATTTTCGGGATCAGATAGCGGGATTGCAGGTAAAGCATGTAGATCCCGACCTCGGTCCGCGAGATCCCAACCGGCTGACTAAGGTCTACAGTGACCAATTCCCCCCGCTGCAGGTATTCGCGCAAGCTCCACTCAGGCAACAGCACCATCCCACGGTGCTTGCATGCCATGGCAGTCAAAGAGGCTACGTCATTGCTAATGAATGTTGGAACAATCCGAGGGGTTATCCAGTTCTTGCCATCAAAACCAAGCCATTTGAGGACACTCTTTGAGCCACGATACATGAGTGCCGAGTGGCCATTTAAGTCTTCTACCGTCCTTGGCGTGCCACGAGTTGCCAAGTATGTTGTAGAGGCAGCGAGGATGAAGATATTCGGGTCGAGTCGACGCGCTACCACCCGATTCTCTGGTTCAGAACCGGCTCGGAGAGCAATGTCGTATTTATCGCCACCGAGATCCTGTAGTTCGTCACTTAAATCCACGTCAAGGAGGACGTCTGGATAAATGTCGCTGAAATCCTGAAGCACAGGCAGCAGCTTCATCCGCCCGTAGCTTGGCGTACAACTGATGCGTAGCGTACCGCTGGGCCGGCTTGCTTGATCTTTCAAAAGCTCTTCGGCGGCAGCCAGCTGTGCCATCCCTGAACGAACCTGTGCCAGATACGTTTCTCCCACTTCGGTGAGGCTGACGCTTCGAGTCGTGCGATGGAGGAGCACCGCCCCGACAGAATTTTCAAGCTCCGCGATTCGCCGGGATATTGAGGAGGCTGGCACATCGAAAGCTCTGCCCGCTTCGGTGAAGCTTAAGGTATCAGCAACCTTGATGAAGTATTTGAGTGCGCGCAATTTGTCCATCAGTACGACCCTTTCCATCATTGTCTTTTCGACAAAATAGTTTTCTGATTATATCTATTTAAGGACTGCGCATGTTGCCTTAGCCTAGGAATCTCAAACGAGGTCAACCAGCAATGTGGGAAGTTACAAACCCGCTACATCTGGGCGGCCCAAACCGATAGCCAGCTTCCCTGACTATCCTTTTGGGTTTAGCAAAGGCAATGCCGGGGAAGAGCTCACTCTGGGGGCCGTGACGCCGAGCGTGGCGGGCGTCACTTGGTTACGGGGCGTCCTACCCCAAAAGGGGGACGAGCCCAAGTTGCTGCGCGACGTACAAGTTCCGTTGGATGAGATGTTAAACGGAGATTGTCTCAACGCGCTTACGAGCAGAGTAGCGCTTAGATAGTGGCGCGATAAGGGAAATACCACCTTTCAGTCGGGCCGCACTGAGCGCTCGGCTCAAGAATGCAAAACTATTTGATTGTTTATATTTTATATCCATTGAAATCATAGAGAAGGGCAGGCAATGAACCACGAAGAGCAGAATAAGCATTTCGTATTGGAAGCGTTTGAGACGCTGTTCAACAAGCGCGACTATACCGCAGCAGAACGCTTCTGGTCGCCCGACTACATCCAGCACAGTGCCTACATCGCACCAGGTCGTGAGGGCCTTTTTGAACTGGTTAAGGCAGCGCCCGCTGAGTTTCGCTACGAAAATGCACTGGCTGTGGCGTCGGGCGATTATGTAGTGCTTCATGGCCGTTTTTCAGGATTCGGCGCGCCAGTAAACTGGATTGTTGTCGACATAGTGCGGATCGAAAACGGCCAGCTCGCTGAGCATTGGGACGTAATTCAGGACGAAGCCACGCGCGACGGATCCAAGAGCGGACTACCCATGTTCGGTGATAGTTTTCCGAACTGATTCAATAGCGCCGTCCTACGCGCGCTCACTAATTTATCGAGTAAGTTTGCTATGACAGATGCAAAGACCCTACTGTTGGATTTACTTGCCGCAGCTCCTGATGGTAAGAAATGTGCCAAGCTGTTCGCTGAAGACGGAGTGCTGGAACTTCCATTCCTGCATTCGCTTGGTATCCCAAGCCGTCATCAGGGGCGGGAAGCCATCGCAAAATTTTACGATTTTGTCGGCGGCACCCTTTACCCTGGCTTCGGGTTCAAACCCGAAAACATCACTGTACTGATAGATACGGGGAATCAGGTGTACGCCGAGTATTTGACAGATGCTCGCGCGGCGGCCACTGGGCGTCTGATCCATCACCTGTTCGCGGGACGACTTGTCGCCGAGAACGGCAAAATCAAGCTGCTTCGCGAGTCCCTAAATACGGTGGCGGCCGCGCAGGCCCTTAACACCAATGGTGTTGCCGACCTAGCTTCGCCTGAAGCTGAGATTTTCTCGGTTCCGCCGGGATATAAAAGCTAGGTTGCCGGGGTAATCGGGGCTGTGATTTTCTTATTATCGAAGCCCCAGAGTCCCTAACGCTATTCCGATTTTTGACCCAGGTTGTGGTCGATCTGGGGTAACCCCCTGCCATTCACAAATGCTTTGCTCCTTCCTTGCTTGCATGGCGATTTTCTCCACAGATTTGGGTGCCATACAGTTTGCACTCTCATGGCTGGGGTGTTGGGTATGGGTTGATTACTACCTATTACAACTGGCCCTAGTGAGTCGATGTCGGCCAATCATAACAGGCAGTAATCTGCCAGGAGCGGACATTCCAGCTCCTCTGGCGTTACCCCTCACAATTGAAGCCTCTCTTTCCTGCCAAGGGTCGTAGATGATCTCTCCGCCTTCCAACCTTGCATAGGTATAGGGGGTATGCCTATCATGCGCGGCACATAGGTAGGGGGGGTATCCATGGGTCATATCGCAGCAAACAAAGACGATCTTCTCAAACGCGTAAAACGTATCGCCGGACAAATCCAGGCCGTTGAACGGGCATTGGAATCGGATCTCGATTGCGCCAAAACACTGCACCTTGTTGCCGCCACTCGCGGGGCTATCAACGGCTTGATGGAGGAAATCATCGAAGAGCATGCCCGGGAGCATGTTGCGAACCCTGCGCTCAGCGAAGAAGAGCGTAACAAAGGCGTCGAAGAGCTTCTTGAAGCCATTCGCCGTTACTCCAAGTGAACGCGTCCAGGGACACACTCAGGATGAGCAGCACCATCAACCACCACTCACATGACCATGTGTTCCTTGGCTCAGCGCACGACGAAAATGCCAAGCGTACGCTTTGGGTTGTGGCACTGACCGTTGTGATGATGATTGGCGAGATCACCGCCGGCTATATAACTGGCTCGATGGCGTTACTGGCCGATGGCTTTCATATGGCGACCCATGCCGGCGCATTGGGCATCGCGGCGGCCGCCTACGGATACGCAAAACGTCATGCTTTCAGCCAGCGCTACAGTTTCGGTACCGGAAAGGTTGGAGACTTGGGCGGGTTCGCCTCGGCGCTGATTCTCGGTATGGTCTCCCTGGGGATTGGCGTTGAGTCTGTCATGCGCCTCTTGCAGCCGACGGAAGTTCAGTTCGGCACCGCTACGCTCATCGCGATTGCCGGTTTGGTCGTCAACATTGTCAGCGCCCTTCTGCTGGGTCACGGGCACAGTCATGGGCACGATCATGATGATCATGGCCATGCCCATCACGGGAACGACAACAACTTGAAATCGGCCTACGTCCACGTCGTCGCGGACGCGCTGACTTCGGTTCTGGCCATTGCTGCGCTGCTCGCCGGCCGGTATCTGGGTTGGGTTTGGCTGGACCCGGTCATGGGCATCGTCGGCGCCATCGTTATCGCGCGTTGGGCATGGACCTTGATGGGGGTTACAGCAGGTGTATTGCTGGATCAGACCGATGCGCACGTTGCCGAGGAAATCCGCGAACTGGTCGAGAAACCGGGGGATGCCACCATCACGGACTTGCACGTCTGGCGTGTTGGACCGCAAGCGCATGCAGCCATCGTCAGCGTCCTGGGTGAGGCCACTGCTAGCGCCGACAGCATTCGTGAACGTCTCAAACCGGTTCACGAAGTCAGTCATCTGACGGTCGAGTTTCGACTGGCATGATTGCGCGCCTCAATCGCCTGACTCAATCACGTGTGGGCCAAAGGTAACTGACAATGGCTAAAGAAATCGAAAATCCCTGCATCTCCGTTTGCCAGCTGAGTGGTGATCTGTGTGTGAGTTGCGGACGAAGCAAGGAAGACATCAGAAAGTGGAAACGCATGAAGCGGCCTGAAAAAATGGCCGCTGTGCAAAGGGCGAATGTGCGCTTGAAAGGACTGAAGAAAACACACGGATAGTCACTCGCCCTGGCTGACCGCTTCGGGTCAAGAACGGCGCTCCGAGAGCGCCCCTCTTGGCCCCGCCAACCCACATAACCCTCAAAGCAACGTTTAAATGGCAGACTCTCCTTCACTTGATCGTTTCGGAGACCACCATGCTTCGCGCATTTGAACAAAGACTCGACCCCTTCCCGCCCGACGAAGTCCCTCCGCCACCCGAAGGTCTGGCTCGGTTCCTTTGGGCGTGCACACGGGGCGCCCGTGGCTATATTCTCGCGTTTGCGTTGCTCAGTGCCGGTGTGTCGATCTACGAAGCCTGGCTGTTTTCTTTCCTTGGTCAGGTCGTAGATCTGCTCTCGACCTGGCAAGCCGGTGGTGATGCGGCGGCGCAGGAAAGTCGCGTGTTGTGGGGCATGGGCATCGTCATGGTGGCGAGCATCGGGCTGGTGGCGTTGCGTACCATGGTGCAGCACCAGATATTGGCGATTAATCTGCCGTTGCGGCTGCGTTGGGACTTCCACCGCCTGATGCTGCGGCAAAGCCTTTCGTTCTTTTCCGATGAGTTCTCCGGCCGGGTCACCACCAAGGTGATGCAGACTGCGCTGGCCGTGCGCGACGTGCTGTTCACCCTTATCGAGATCGCACCCGGCATCGGGGTGTATTTCATCGCGATCATCGCGCTGGCCGGCGGCTTCGCACTGAAACTGATGCTGCCTTTCATTGCCTGGATCGTGTTGTTCGGGCTGGCCATGCTGTACTTCGTGCCCCGCTTGGGGAAGGTCGGACAGGAACAGGCCCATGCGCGTTCCTCGATGACCGGACGTATCTCTGACGCCTACACCAACATCACGACAGTGAAACTGTTCTCCCATTCCAATCGTGAAGCGCACTTCGCGCGCGCGGCCATGGAGGATTTCAAGCAGACCGGTTATCGCCAGATGCGCCTGGTCAGCCAATTCGAGATCGTTAACCAGGCGTTGGTGGTGGCGCTGATCATGGCAGCCGGCGGTTATGCACTTTGGCTGTGGCACCTGGGCGAAGTCGGCACCGGCGCCGTGGCGGCGATTACCGCCATGGCGTTGCGTATCAACGGCATGTCGCACTGGATCATGTGGCAAATGACTTCGCTGTTCGAGAGCATCGGCACCGTGCAGGATGGCATGACAACCCTGACCCGCGGCCCCAAGGTGCAGGATGCGCCGAACGCAGGCGTGCTGGTGACCTCCGGCGGCGCGGTAACCTTCGACAATGTGAGCTTCAACTACAGTGGCGAACGCCAGGTGCTCGATGGCTTGAGCCTGAACATTCGCCCGGGCGAAAAAATCGGCCTGGTCGGCCGCTCCGGCGCGGGCAAATCCACGCTCATCAACTTGCTGCTGCGCTTCTATGATGTCGACAGCGGGCAGATTCGCATTGATGGGCAAGACATTGCGCACGTGACACAAGACAGTCTGCGTAGCGCCATCGGCATGGTCACCCAGGATACTTCCCTGCTGCACCGCTCCATTCGCGACAACATCGCCTACGGCCGACCCGATGCCAGCGACGCACAAATCCGCAGTGCCGCGGCCAATGCCCAGGCCGATGAGTTCATCAGCCAACTGAGCGACCGGCAAGGTCACAGCGGCTACGACACCTTGGTGGGCGAGCGCGGCATCAAGCTGTCGGGCGGCCAGCGCCAGCGCGTCGCGATTGCCCGGGTGATGCTCAAGAACGCCCCGATCCTGCTACTTGACGAGGCTACCAGCGCGCTGGATTCGGAAGTCGAAGTGGCCATTCAGGAAAGCCTCGACGAAATGATGAAGGGCAAAACCGTCATCGCCATCGCCCATCGGCTGTCCACGATTGCGGCGATGGATCGACTGATTGTCATGGATGATGGACGCATTATCGAACAGGGCACCCACACCGAATTGCTCGCCAGGAACGGCCTCTATGCGCGGCTGTGGCACCATCAGAGTGGCGGGTTCCTGGGTGAGGACCTGGGGGTGACCGAGGTTATGGATCAGGAATGAGCGTGACCGGCCCAGGATGATCTGCAAGCGGCGGCTTTGAGTCCGGTTGCAGCCAGGCCGATCTGCCCCTCGCTCAGGCGGACTTCAGGGAAAAACGCGAAGCCGGGCGATTCAAGCCGTAATGCTCGCGCAGCGTACTACCCGAATATTCACTGCGGAACAGGCCACGCTTTCGCAGTATCGGCAGCACTTCATCGAGGAACACTTCAAAGCCTTCGGGGAATGCTGGCGGCATCACGTTGAAACCATCGGCGGCACCACGGCGGAACCACTGCTCGATCAAGTCTGCAATCTGCACCGGCGTACCGACCGGCACCCAATGCCCACGAGCACCCGCCAGGCGATTGATCAGTTGGCGCAGCGTCGGTTTCTCGCGGTCGACAATGTCGATGATCAATTTGAAACGGCTTGACTGGCTTTCGCTGCTGTCGAAGTTGATCAGGTGGCGCGGGAACGGCGTATCCAGATCCTGGCCGGTCAGGTCGACGCCCAACAGGCGGCGTAGCTGACCTAACGAGATGTGCGGCAGCACCAGTTCGTTGAGCTCCTCGAACTTGCGCTGGGCTTCGGCTTCGGTGCTACCGATGTAGGGGCTGATGCCCGGGAGAATTTTCAGCTGGCGAGGATCGCGCCCCGCCGCCTTCGCCCGAGCACGGATATCGTTGGCGAATTCAGTCGCGCTTTGCAGGGTCTGGTGCGCGGTGAAAATCGCTTCGGCATGCCTGGACGCGAAATCACGGCCATCTTCAGAAGACCCAGCCTGCACCTGCACCGGCCGCCCCTGTGGCGAGCGCGGAGAGTTGAACGGGCCCTTTACTTTGTAGTGGGTACCCACGTGGTTGATCGCATGCACCTTGTCACCATCGGCAAACACCCCGGCTGTCTTGTCCAGCACCAGCGCATCGTCCTCCCAGCTGTCCCACAGGTCACCGACCACCTGCACGAATTCTTCGGCCTGAGCGTAGCGGTCAGAGGCCGAGGGATGTTTATCCAGACCAAAATTGGCGGCTGCAGCGGCCATGGAAGTGGTCACGATGTTCCAGCCGGCGCGGCCCTTGCTGAGGTGGTCCAGCGCACTGAATGAGCGGGCCAGATTGTAGGGTTCGCTGTAGGTCGTGCTGGCCGTGGCGATCAGGCCTATGCGTTGGGTCACTGCGGCAATCGCTGCCAGCCAGGTGATGGGTTCGAAACGAATGCGCAACCCCTCATGCCCGCTTTCAGCCAGTGACGGCGAATCGGCGAAGAAAATCGCATCGAGTTTCTCGCGTTCAGCGCGCAGTGCCAGTTGCTGGTAATAGCCGATGTCCATGGACAATTCCGGCACCGACTGCGGGTGACGCCAGGCCGCTTCGTGATGGCCGTTCGGATAGATAAACAGATTGAGGCTGAGCTGGCGTTCGGACATTTCCCGTTCCCTGAAAAAATTGAGTGTGAACATCAAGCCTGCGCGCGACGTCAGGCGCGGAGTCTCAGTGCAGCTCGGCAAAATCGCTCAGCACATCGTCGCGCAGGGCAATGAAGCGGCTGTCACTGCGGTTGCGTGAACGCGGCAGATCGATGTCGAGGATGCGCCGGATGCGGCCGGGGTTGGGCTGCATCACCACCACGCGGTCACCCAGGAATACCGCCTCATCAACATCGTGCGTGACCAGGATCATGGTGATTTTTTCCTTGAGCCAGATGTTTTGCAGCTCGCCCTGCAGGCGCGCACGGGTCAAGGCATCGAGGGCACCGAGCGGTTCATCCAGTAGCAGCACGCTCGGGCGATTGACCAAACCGCGGGCGATGGCCACGCGTTGTGCCATGCCGCCGGATAGCTGATGAGGGTAGGCATCGATAAAGTCTTGCAGGCCGACCAGTTCAATGTGCTCGCGCACGGTGTCGCGTTTCTGCCCGGCGCTCAGGGGTGAGTTCTTGAGGCCGACAGCGACGTTCTGTTCCACATTGAGCCAGGGGAACAAGCGGTGATCCTGAAATACGATGCCACGTTCCAGGCCAGTGCCTTCGATGGGTTTGCCATCCAGCAGGATGCGCCCGTCGTATTCTTCGTCCAGTCCAAGAATCAGTCGCAACAGCGTGGATTTGCCGCAGCCGCTGGCACCGACGATGCTGATGAACTCCCCGGGAGCGATGTCGAGGTGGATGTTGTCGAGTACTTGCAATTGAGTCGAACTGCCCGGTCGGGAAGCGAAACGCTTGCTGATGTTTTCCAGGGTCAGGCTGTTGTTGAGCATGTTGCAATCCTTTTGAAAGTGCCAATCAACGAGGAGCGATGCCGTACAGGCGCTGCATTCGCTGCTCAAGTGTCCGGGCCAATGCGTTGAGGCCCCAGCCCACCAGGCCGATAACCACCATTCCAAATAACACCAGGTCCATCATGAAATGTTCGCTGCCATCAATCAGCGTGTTGCCGATCCCCTCCCCCGATACCAGCAGGTATTCGGCACCGATGGTCGCCAGCCAGGAATAGACCAGCGCCAGGTAAATCCCGGTAAAAATCGACGGCAAGGCGGCGGGAAGCATGACTCCGACGATGGTTTGCCAACGGGTGAAGCGGTATACCCGCGCCACTTCCAACAGGTTGGGTGGGACATTGCGTAAACCGTCGCAGGTATTCACCACCACCGGCACCAGCGCTGCCAGTGACAGGAACACCACCTTGGCCACATCGCCCAGGCCGAACCACACCGAGATCAACGGGATCCAGGCGAACAGAGAGATTTGTTTGAAGGTATTGAAACTCGGACCGACAAGACGCTGGAAATACCGCGACAGGCCCAGCAGGCAACCCAATACCAGGCCGAGCGTGGTACCGATAAAAAAACCACTGAGGTTACGCGCCAGGCTGGCAGAAATGGCCCGCCAGAATTTGCCCGAGGCAATTTGATCCCAGGCCGTGGTGGCGACTTTTTCCGGCGAAACGAGCAAGCCCGATTGGCTCCAGCCCTGGCTCGAAGCCAGCCACCACACGGCAATGGCGGCAATGGGCAAGACCCATCCTCGATATCGACGGCTGCGGCTACCGACCAACATGATCGCACTCATGACAGTCGCCCCCCGGCCGTTGGCCGACCGCGACTCAAGCGTTGTTCCAGGTAGTCGAAACCGCGGTCTATCAATAGGCCGAGAGCACCGACCACCACAACGGCCGCCATCACCAGGTCCAGTTGAAACAGCTGGCGCCCATAGACAATCAGGTAACCCAGCCCCTCACTCGATGCCACCAACTCAACCACGACCAGCGATAACCAGGCTTTGGTGAAACCCAGACGCAAACCCGTGAATAGCGTCGGAATAGCCGCCGGCAAGACGATGGCGGTGACGCTTTGCCGACGACTGAAGCCGTAGGCCCGGCCGACCTCCAACAGCCCTTTGGGCGCCTGGTGGAAAGCCTGCAACGTACACAGCGTGATCGGCACCATGGCCGCCTTGGCAATCAGCACATACTTGAGCGTCTCGCCGATGCCGAACAGCAGCAAGGCAAACGGCAACCAGCCCAGTACCGGTATTTGCACCAACGCGTTGAAGGTGGGTAACAGATAATCCTCTACCGTTCTGGACAGTCCCATGGCCAAGCCCAGCGCTATGCCGACGAATGCACCCAACGCAAATCCGACGACCACCCGTTGCAAGCTGGCGGAAGCGTTCAGCCACAGGTCACCGGAGGTGACCAGGTCCGACAGGGTTTGATAAACGTAGGCTGGCGGTGGCAGCACCTGCTCTGAAAGCCAACCGCGTTCCACCCCCAGGTACCATAAGCCGAACAACACCAGCGGCAGCAGCCAGGGCAAGGCTTTATCACCCAGATTGAAGGACCAGGCTGACGTGCGCCGCACCTCTACCTTGCGTACTGAACGAGCCGGTGACGGTGGCAAGCGTTTGACGTTGTCGCTCGGTAATGCCGGCGTCGCGTACGGCTCTAATCTGACGGTCTGTGCCCTGGCCATTTGCCTAGCTCCCTTGCTTGGTCGCGGCCGCTACTGCATTGCCAGCCGGCTGTTTGCCATCCGGACCGTAGGGCGTCCAGTAGTGTTCAAGCCCCTTGGTTTTCAGGGATTTTTGCAAGTAGCTCGTCTCGAACCAGCCATCGATGCTGACGGGGCGACGGATGAGTTTTTCTTCCTTGGCCTGGTCCGCCACGGCCTGATAGCGACCAAGCAAAAAGTTGTCGACCAGAGGCGAGGCTTTATCCCTGAGGCTTACGCCGGTGAAGTCGGCGCGGAGTGATTCTGCGGGTTCATTACTCTTGGCCCATTCAGTGAAGACAGCCTCACGATGGCTGTCATCCGAAGTCCATTTCGCCGCATCCACCAGCGTATCGACAACCTTTTGCACGTTGTCCGGATGTTCTTTCTCATAGGCCCCCCGAACCACCAGTGCAGTCTGCCGGGTGTAGCGCACATCCTGAGTGGGGTTGTCATAAACGATGTCGATCAGGCCTTGATCGCGAAGCTTGAACAATTCGCGGCCGCCGAAGGCGGCATCGACGCCATTGGATACCAATGCGGCCTGAGTGCTTCCGGTATCGAGGTTGATGACCTTGATATCGCGCTCGGTCAGACCATGCGCCGCCAAAAGATTGATCGTCACCAGGTGGCCGTTGGTTCCACGAAAGACCGCCACCTTTTTACCTTTCAGGTCTTCGATGCTTTTGACTTCAGAGCCCTTGGGAACGGCCAGGTAAAGGTTGGCACGTACACCCAGTGCGGCCAGCAGTTTGGTGTCCAGCCCATTGGAACGCCCGACGACTGCGGGCAGATCGCCCTGGTAGGCGAAATCAAGTTGCTGGTTCGACAAGGCTTCGTTTACCGCGGGGCCAGCCCCCTTGAAAAAGAACCATTGCACCTCGGTACCGGTTCCAGCGAAGGCCTTTTCCAGCAGTTGCTGATTGCGCACGATGCCCAAGGTCGAGCCACTGAACGTTACCGGGTCACCGCCGCCGGCCGTCGCGACACCAATGCGCAATACGTCGGCCTGCGCCAGGGGTATTGCAAGCAGCGCAGCCAGGACTGCAGCGATGCGACGTTTGTGAAACAGGGGGATACCTTTGAGTTCCATATAGAAACCTTCCTTGTGTCGATGAGACTCGTTTGTTACGCAGCGAGGTGTTTTTTATCGGCTTCGGTTTTCGGCGAGCGGGTCTCCGGGCTTGGCTTGAGCGCTTGGCTCAAGCGACCGTCAACGCCAACCGGCACATCACCGTCGATGGTGGTTCGGCGCACGATTCGTTGGGCATCGCCATAGTCGTTAATCGCGATGTGCTGCGTGGCGCGGTTGTCCCAGATCACCACGTCGCCCTCCTGCCAGCGCCAGCGCACGGTGTTGTCGACATGGGTAATACGGTCGTGGAACAAGCGAATAAGTTGTTTCGAATCGCTATGGCTGACGCCCTGAATCTGTTTGACAAAGTGCCCCAACAACAAACTTCTTTCGCCCGACTCTGGATGCACTCGAACCAAAGGGTGTTCGGTCTCATAGACTTCGGCGGTGAACTGTTCGCGATAACGTTTGATGCCCGACTCGTCCGTATTACGGGGCGCCGCGTAGTCATATACGTTGGTGTGCAACGCACGCAAACTGTCTGCCAGTTGTTTTAATGGCTCGGGCAAGTCGCTGTAAGCCGCTGCGGTATTGGCCCACACCGTGTCACCGCCATACGGTGGAATAACCACACCGCGCAAGATGGAAATCTTCGGATAATTAGCAACAAAGGTCACATCGGTGTGCCAGGAATTGGCTCGGGTTTCCTTGGCGTCCAGGTGCAGGATGGCGGCACTTTGCTCGGCGGAACGTACGGTCGGATGCGGTACCTGATCACCGAAACGCCGGGAAAAAGCTTCGTGCTCGGCGTCATCCAGATGTTGGTCGCGAAAGAACAGCACTTTATATTTCAGCAGCGCGTGGTTAATAACTTCGAATTGCTCAGCGCTGATGTTTCCACCCAATTTCACCCCTTCCAGTTGCGCACCGATTCGACCAGCAACGGGTTTGATTTGAATTGTCATCGAGCCACTTCCTGTCTCACGAGTTGTTGTGGGACCAATCATAAAGACATAAAAGCAGCTGTGACTAATCACCATTTATTCTAAAGATAGAAGATCGAGCCTATAACTAAGCCACTATAAAAATGAGTTAACAGATATAAGCGACCGGTTATTAGCTCATAACTTTTTATGTTGTGTTGCATCGACCATCTATCGCGCAGATGGCATAATCGCAGACGGTTTATTACAGGGGCGTATAAATGACCGTCGAAAGCTACGACCAACTCGCGATCTTCTCGGCCGTGGCCCAAGAGCGTAGTTTCACCCGCGCGGCGGCCAGGCTCGGCATGTCTCAACCGGCCTTGAGCCGGGCCATGCGCCAGCTGGAGGAGCGATTGGGGGTCAGGTTGCTTGCTCGCACCACTCGAAGTGTCTCCCCCACCGAAGCTGGCGAACATCTGCTGCGGGTTATCGCCCCCCGGTTTGAAGAAATCGACAGTGAACTGGCGTTGCTCAGCGAGTTCCGCGACAAACCGGCCGGCAAATTACGCATCACGGCAGGTGAGCACTCGGCGATCACGTTGTTGCATCCGGTGCTGGCGAAGCTGCTGCCCGATAATCCCGATCTGAATATCGAAATCATCGTCGACTATGGCCTTACCGACATCGTGGCGGAGGGTTTCGACGCCGGCGTACGGCTGGGCCAGCAAGTGGCCAAGGACATGATCGCCATGCGCATCGGCCCTGACATGCGCATGGCGGTGGTGGGCTCCCCGGCTTATTTCTCCCGATATCCAAGGCCGGTCATCCCGAGTGATCTCATGGTGCACAACTGCATCACCCTGCGTATGCCGACTTACGGCGGCCTGTTCCTCTGGGAGTTCGAAAAAGACGGGCAAGAGCTGAAAGTGCGGGTCGAAGGCCAACTGGTATTCAACAACATCGCCATGCGCCTGGAGGCGGCCCTTCAGGGACTGGGACTGGCCTATATGCCGGAGGACCTGGTGCTGGAGCATGTAGCGCAAGGTCGGTTGGTTCACGTGCTCAAAGACTGGTGCGAACCCTTCTCTGGCTACCACCTCTATTATCCGAGCCGGCGCCAGAGTTCACCGGCCTTCACCTTGCTGCGCGAAGCCCTGCGCTATTTGGGTTGATCAGCCTGGACGCGATCCAGCGCTTCACCGGCACGCTTGGCCGCAGCGGCATCACCTTGCTCAGCCAGCAGCTGAACCAGCTGACGTAACTGCGCTGCCGTCAGGCCGACCCGCAGGCTGGCAGCCATGTGCGAGCGCAGTTGCGACTCGACACCGGGAGTGACGGCCAAAGCAGCGACGGTGGCCAGCTCACGACTTTGCCAGTCCAGGTTATCGCGCTCGAAGATGTCGCCGAACAGATGCGCCTGCAAGTACTGGTTGATGACCGGAACGAAGTCGAACAACGGGCCCTGGACCGGCGCACCGGCGATTCGCGTCTGATTGGCTTTGCCCGCCGCCAGGAGTTCATCGCCGACAGGAATGACCCGACCGGGCTCACGCCCCGGATCGTCCTGAATGCCACGTTGCTTGCGTGCCTCGACCACGTTCATCAGCTCGCCAAGCGCATTGAGACTGCGTGGAAAACCGCTGTAGGCGTAGAGTTGCACCAGAATTTCCTTCGCCTCGCTGACCGTCAGGCCCGCATCCAGCCCCTGATTCAACGCGGCATTGAGCCCGGACATGTTGCTCGTGGCCATGGCGGCGGCCATCAACGGGATGGCCTGTTGCTTGGCGGACAGCGTCTCGGACACCGGTGGGGTCGCAGGCTCGGCTTTCGGTGCCACCGAACCTTGGGCGTTGTATTGCTCGTCGGTCACTTTCTCCAGCCATTGCACACTCTTGCCATCCACCGACCCCGTGACGGCGAGGTGCGTCATGGCGCTCGCCGGAGCGGCGCCATGCCAGTGCTTGACGCCCGGAGGACAGACGATGACGTCGCCGGGGTGGATTTCCTGTATCGGCTTGCCCCATTCCTGGACCCGCCCCACGCCAGAAGTCACGACCAATCGCTGTCCTGCGGGGTGGGTATGCCAGGCCGAGCGAGCGCCCGGTTCGAAACTGACATAAGCGCCGGAAGCATTAATCTCGTCCGTGACGGGAAACAAAGGATCGACGCGAACTCGCCCGGTGAAATAGTCCGCAGGTCCCGCAACCGCAGCCTGAGTGCCCGCCCGGTTGATCTGCTGCTCGGTCCGGCGGGATTCACTGGCATTGTCTGCACCGGCGGCGTCGGCGAAGGGGGCCGCGGCACACACCGCGATGCCTATCAAGGTGTTCTTCATGAGGACGTATCCCTTCAAGTCAGAGCGTTCTGGCGTAAAACGCGGTCAACTGGTCCATGGCGACGTCCACATACGCAGGCACCCAGTAGGTGTCGATATGGGTCGCGCCATCGATGGTGAACAGTGTTTTGTCCTGGGTGCCGGTGGCTTTGGCATAGGCTTGTTGCGACATGTACAGGCTGTCGGCCTTGCTGCCAGCGATCATCAGCAATGGCTGGTCGATCAGCTCGATCTGATCCGTGGCATCGAAGCTCATCAGGTCCATCAAGCTGCTCTGGGTATAACGGAAAGTCGAGTTAGGGTGAGCGTGGGTCTTGCCGTAGTACTCGAAGCCCTGTCGATACAGATCAAACGGCAGCTTGGCGATCTGTTCATCAGTCAGCCTGGCATCACCGACGTAGAGGACTTCTCCCCCCGCCGCTTCCTGGGCCCGGGCCGCCGACGCTTGCTGCAAGCGTTCCTGAATCGTCGACAGCTGCGAATCCTGGTAGCCATTACGGCGAACCAACCCAGAGTTGAACATGCTCAAGGTCGCAATTGACTGGAAGCGCTTGTCGGTTTGCGCCGCCGCCAATGAATAACCGCCACCGCCGCAAATACCGAGCAAGCCCAGGCGCTTGCTGTCGACGCCGGGATAGCGGGCAATGAAATCAGCCATGCCATGGATGTCTTCAATGCGATGCGTCGGTTTGTCCACATTGCGCGGCTCACCCCCACTGGCCCCTTGATACGCCGCATCCGCCGTGATCGTGATGTAGCCCTGATCCGCCAGACGCTGGGCATACAGGCCCGCGACCTGTTCCTTCACCCCACCATTGGGGTGCGCCACGACGACGACCGGGTATTTTTTCGCCGCATCATAGTTCGCCGGGGTGTATACGTTGGCGGCAATGTCCAGACCGTTGAGTTTGTAGGTGACCGGGTGGATGTTGACCTTGCCCGGTTCGTTCTTGGTCAGCGCGCCACCGTAGGTCAACGTGAATGGGTTCTGCTTGTAGTCCGCCGCCTCGGCTTCGACGCCCGACATTCCGATCATGGCAGCCATCAATGTGGCCTTCAGCGTAGTTCGCATCATTAGGCATACTCCTGACATTTCAAGTGTGTGAGAGGGCTGGCCGATATCGCCGCGCTCCTGGTCAATCCAGATTTTTTTCAGCGAGAAACTGCGAAACCAGATCAGCGATCTCGACGTTGTTCATGTCCGAAAAAGGAAAGTGACTATTGCCCTTGATACCGATCTCCGGCAGGTGTACGAGCCTGACGTCACCGCCATGGCGATTCACCGTATCGCGCCACAGGCGCGCCATCTCGAGCCGCGCGCGCCAGCTGTCCTGGGCCGGTAACCGAACCGGTTGGTCGGGGATGTTGTCGCCGTAGAAAATAACGATGGGGATGTTGGTCAGTGCTTTGAACTGTTCCGCCGATACGGCCTGACCCGAGAGCGTGTCGAACGCGCTGGCAATCGGTGCGGGCACTTCACCTTCTGGAAACACGAAGCTGCTGCCCGGTTCGAATGCCACGATGGCTCGCACGTTACGGCTCTTGATCGCCGTCAGCCAACCGGGGCCGCCGCCCTGAGAATGTGTGAACAAGATGGCCGGCCCGGTCTTTTCCAGCAGCGCGGAAACGCCATTGGAGACGACCTCAATGTCGTAAGGCCCGGTATTGGGCGTCATCGACCGAAAGAACTGCTCAAGGGCTGCCGGCCCACGAGGAAACTGGCTCTCCTTGAAACTTTCGGGCCACAGGCCGATGCGGAATTGGTTGAACCACAGCTGCTCGTCCGGCACCGGTTTGATCGTCGTTTCAACCAGGCTGCGTCCCGCATCGCCACGGCGCGGCTGGTCGATCAGGTACGTGGAGAATCTTCGCCGCAGGAAAATGTTCTGGAACCCTTCACGGCCGTCGGCCGTCGTCTCCCAGGACTTCGCGGACTGCCCCGCGCCATGCAGCATGAGAATCGGCAGCGGACGAGCGTCGACGGGAACCTGATAGAACGCATACACATGGTCGCCATGATAGGTCTGGCCATCAGGCATCAACGGTTTGTAGGGGTCGAAGGTTCCCGGTTGGGTGATCAATCCACCGCCGGCGATGAGGCTGCCCTGATCCTTGATGATCAGCGGGGCGTGATCGTCAGCGCTGACCAACGCACTGGCACCCAGTGCGAAACAAAGGCTGCCGGCCTTTGCAGCAGCGGGCATGTTTTGGCGGATGAATTTCTGAATCATGGCTTGCTCTCGATTTGAATTCGCCGAGAAGCAAATTACCTTTCAACGATTAATCGATAAACCGCGCTAATCACATAGCACTAATACCAAATTCACATAAGTACGATGCCTGTCCTTGGTAACAGACAACAATCGGTCAAAAACCGCCGGTCAGGGTATGTACCAAAAAGACGGCGATTCACTTAGCGCTATCAAGCAACGTCAAACAAGCAACGTCAAAAATCCAGTCAATTAGCGAACTCCTCACGCCTGGAATTTTTTCATGGCACGAAGTGTAAAGTGCAAAAGTTGTCCTAGACTACACACTTAAATGGTCTGATTTCATAAATGCTGCACCGCTGTAACTACTGGGTTTTTATATGAATTCAGACATTTCAGACGCAGCACTGCCTTTATAGAATGCCCCCTATCGACCCAAGAGCGGGATGCCAATATGAATAGTAGTTCCGTAGCGGGCTCTCGATACAGCGTACTTGATGGATGGCGCGGCATAAGCATCTTGCTTGTCCTGGCGTGCCATCTGCTACCACTTAGCCCAAAGGCCTGGCAATTTAATGCCGCCGCAGGCGTAATGGGAATGGCTATATTTTTTACGCTATCAGGTTTCCTGATAACAAATTTTCTGCTCAATAACAGCAGCGTCGTTGATTTTTTAATCCGCAGAGTCTTTCGGATTGTGCCGCTCGCCTGGTTGTACATGCTCATTGCGTTACCTGTCATGAACAGCACTTCGGATGTCTACATCGCAAACTTTCTGTTCGTTGCCAACTGGCCGCCCATGTGGCTTGGCAGTGTAAACGGCCACCTATGGAGTTTGTGCATGGAGGTCCAGTTTTATTTCGCCATCGCTTTGCTGGTCGTTCTGATGAGAAACAAGTGGGTATTGATGATTCCTGCTCTCTGCATCGCCGTCACCATGTACCGGGTCATGAATGAAGTGCATGTCGCAATCAACACTTATTACCGCATTGATGAAATACTTTCCGGATGCATACTGGCACTGATATACAACAACAGACTGGGCAACATCCTTGACAAACTTCCGACACAAACATGGATCACGCAACTATTTTTATTACTCCTGTTTATCTTGTCCTGTCATCCTGACGCGGGCTTCATGAATTATTTCCGCCCCTATCTTGCCGCAGCAATGGTGGGGAGTACGTTACTCAATAGTCAGACACGCGCTGCCCAGCTTCTGAATAATCGCGCTCTATTTTATATCGCCACTATTTCGTACGCTCTCTACGTTGTTCATCCGCTGCTAATAGATACTTGGCTGGGTAGCGGAGACACCGTTATAAAATATTTGAAGCGCCCTTTGTTGTTCGCCGCCATTTTTATCACCGCGCATATCTCGACCTTCTATTATGAAAAATGGTGGATTGCTTTTGGTAAGAAACTTTCCAAGAAAGTCGCTAGCCAACCTGTTACATCGGCCGGTTGAATCCACCGTCGTTTGCGGGCCTTCACGATAGGCTGCCGTTACTTGTTAAGGCGCAGAGCGTCGAAAGCATCTCGCGCCTGGCAGGCGGTATAGGTCATTTGCGCGGCGACCAGACCGGCCAGACCAAAAGTACGGGTCAACCCGAACTTGGCGAAACCTTCGGGAATCGGAATGGACTTGGCGATTGCGTCAGCCAGAACCTCGCCCGCCACCGTCGTGGGCGCCATGCCATGACCACCAAAACCTACGGCGTGCCAGACGCCAGCATCATCTTGGCCAATCTGGGCCATTTGATGCCGGCCATAACTCATCAACCCGCCCCAGGAATACTGGATTTTTACACCTTCCAGCTGGGGATAGACGGTTAAAAGATCTGTTTTGAGCAGACTGGCGATCGCTTCCGGGCTCCGATTGAGCACCGAAATCCGCCCTCCCCACAGTAGCCTGCTGTCGCGAAGCGGCCGGTAATAATCAAACGCGAACCGCGTGTCGTAGACCGCTGATTCACAGTCAATAACATCGTTCAAACGGGCCCCGAGCGGTTCGGTTGCAACGACATAGGTGGCAATGGGTAGCACTGCACGTTCAACCGGGCGATAAACGCCGCGCGCGTATCCGCCACAGGAGAAAATGACATGCTCGGCATGCACTTCCCCGCCTTCGGTGTTCACAACATATTTCTTTCCACGCCTCTCGATGTTCAGGGCGGATGATTGCTCATGGATACGCACACCGAATTCAGCCACCGTGCGAGCAATGCCGTACACGTACTTGAGAGGGTGAAAGTGGAAAGCGTTGCGCTCCAACAGGCCGCCGAAATAGCGCTCCGTCTTGAGTAGCTCTTTCAACTGGCCTGGCGGCAGGTATTCCCAGTCAACCCCATAGACGTCCCTCATCAGTTTTCGCGGTGTTTCAAGTCTTGACGGGTCGTTGAACCAATTAGCCAGAATCACCCCCTGGTCAACCAGGTCACAATCGATAGCGTATTGTTTGATTCGATTACGGATCAACTCAACGGCATCAAGCGTCAACCGGTAAAGGCGTTGCGCCTCTTCAACGCCAAGGGTGGCGAGAAGGTCAGCGTTTCCCAGGCTGTAGCCTCCGAAGACGAAGCCGCCATTACGCCCCGAGGCACCATGGCCGATGCGATGAGATTCCAGAACAACGACGTCATTGATACCACGCTCCGCCAACCCGAGTGCGGTCGACAGGCCTGCCAGGCCACCACCGAGGATGCACACTTTAGTATCGACACGACCCGATTGGGCGGGATAGGGGGTGATGTCGGCCGTGGTTTCATAATAGGTTTGCTGGTAATCAGTGCTCATAAATTTATGTGGCCTCGACGGCGTTTTTATTCAATCGCCTGGTTGCAATAGAAAGTCCTGGACGTAGGGCACAAGTCACCGCCCCCTTGCACCGATAGAAACGGAGCGTAGACGCAGAAAGGATGGCTTTCCAACCGCCAAAAACACCGTTAATGTAATAACTACTACAAAATAAATAGCACTCTCTACATGAAAAACTGGCTGACACTGATTCTCGCTTTACCCACCGCGAATGCCACCGAACGCATGCGAGCCTGGCGTGCTCTGAAAGCCTCAGGTGCGGTGGTTTTGCGCGATGGTGCCTATCTGTTGCCTGATACCGGTGTCTGTCGTGAAGCGCTGGCGTCTGTCGAACGCGACATTCTTTCTATCAATGGCACTGTTTACATCCTGCCTGTGGTCGATCCGCAGGGTGAGCGCTTTGTCGAGTTGTTCGACCGTAGTGATGACTACAGCAAGCTACGCGCAGAGATTGAAGCGTGCCGTGGGCAGCTCAATTCTGAAAACGCGTTGGCCATCACCAAACACATTCGCAAGTTGCGCAAAAACTACGATCAACTCTCCAACATCGATTATTTTCCAGGCAAGCCCAAGGAGCAGATTGATTCAGCGTTGCAGGAGCTTGAGACGGCTGCCAGCAGAGCGTTGTCTGCGGATGAACCCCATAGCCGCGACGAGCCGATAACGGCACTCAACCGTGGCGACTATCAACGTCGTGTCTGGGCAACGCGCAAGCGTCCGTGGGTTGACCGTCTGGCTTGTGCCTGGTTGATCAGGCGCTTCATTGATCCTCAAGCCCGGATCCTCTGGCTGAATACTCCACATGACTGTCCGGCAGACGCGCTGGGCTTTGACTTTGATGATGCGACCTTCAGTCATGTCGGCAATCGCGTGACCTTCGAAACCCTGCAAGCCCGTTTTGAGCTTCAAGAGCCCGGCCTGAACCGCATCGCGGCCTTGGTGCACTATCTCGATATCGGCGGCATTCAGCCTTTGGAGGCGGCCGGCATCGAGCGCGTGCTGGCAGGACTACGCGAAACCATTCCCCATGACGACCACTTGCTGGCTGCTGCGAGCGCCATCTTCGACGGCCTGCTCGCCGAGTTTGTGAAAGAGGAACAACCCAATGAGTAAGGTTTTGCCATCAACGGTTGAAGGGGATCTATCGAGGCCGGAGGCCGTCAGCTTGCGTGAAGCACTCTGGTTCTGGTTGAAGCTCGGCTTCATCAGTTTCGGCGGGCCCGCAGGACAGATTTCGATCATGCATCAGGAACTGGTAGAACGTCGGCGCTGGATCTCCGAACGACGCTTTCTCCATGCGCTCAACTATTGCATGTTGCTGCCTGGGCCAGAGGCTCAGCAATTGGCGACTTACATCGGCTGGCTGATGCATCGGACCTGGGGCGCAGTGATCGCCGGCGTGCTGTTTGTGCTGCCCTCACTGTTCATCCTGATCGCTTTATCGTGGATGTACATCGCGTTCGGCGAAGTGCCCGTGGTGGCTGGCCTCTTCTATGGGATCAAGCCCGCCGTGACGGCCATCGTGGTGCAGGCGGCACATAGAATCGGCTCTCGGGCGCTGAAGAATAATTGGCTGTGGGCGATAGCAGCCGCTTCATTTGCCGCGATCTTCGCGTTCAATGTTCCTTTCCCGCTGATCGTATTGGGGGCAGCGTTAATCGGCTATGTCGGAGGGCGTCTGGCACCTGAAAAGTTCAGAACCGGGGGCCATGGCGCTGCCAAAAAGTCCTACGGCCCAGCCTTGATCGATGACGACACTCCATCCCCGGAACATGCCAGGTTCAGCGGGTTCAAGCTGGCATCGCTCGCCCTGATTGGCGCCGTGCTCTGGGCTTTGCCGATGGGTATTTTGATTGTCCTCTTTGGTTGGGAAGGCACCCTGACCCAGATGGGCTGGTTCTTTACCAAGGCCGCGTTGCTGACTTTTGGCGGGGCCTATGCAGTCCTCCCGTATGTCTATCAAGGTGCGGTCGGTCACTATGGCTGGCTTACCCCGACCCAGATGATCGACGGTTTGGCACTGGGGGAAACCACACCAGGCCCGCTGATCATGGTGGTGGCCTTCGTCGGGTTTGTTGGAGCGTACGTCTCACAAGTGTTCGGCGCCGATCATGTATTTCTGGCCGGCGCTGTCGCAGCCACCCTGGTGACATGGTTCACTTTCCTGCCCTCGTTCCTGTTCATCCTTGCCGGGGGCCCACTGGTGGAATCGACTCACAACGAACTCAAATTCACGGCACCGCTTACCGCAATCACAGCGGCGGTGGTTGGAGTGATCCTCAATCTGGCATGTTTCTTCGGCTATCACGTGCTGTGGCCGCAAGGCTTCAGCGGCAACCTCGACTGGCCTTCTGCACTGATCGCCATTTTGGCGGCAATTGCCTTGTTCCGCTTCAAACGGGGCGTCATACAGGTGCTGATGGCTTGCGCGCTTGTCGGCCTGGCGGTGCATCTGCTGCGCTAGAGAGGTTGTGATCGGCCGACGCTTGCGGGCGCCGGCGGTGAAATAAACGAAAACGGGCGCCTTGTCGGGCGCCCGTTTTGTTTTGGGGTTCGTGCTGCAAGGCTTGGTCGCTTGCAGCCTGTCCACCCACTGCCGAACGATGCAGGGCATCGCAGCAAGCAGCTAAGCTTTATCAGGAAGCCTTCGCGAAACCCGGAAAAGTCAGGAGGCAAACAATGAGCAAACAACCTCAACCCCGGAGCCGCTCCAACCCCCAACCCAGATCTCGCCCGGTAGTGCCTGCCCTGCCGAGTAAGACAGGCACCCCGTCCGGGGGCTTACGCGGTAGCTACCCACCGAAGAAGTCCAATTGAGCTCAAGCGTGCGGCTGGCTGTGCCGCTGAGTCTGTTGTACTTCCCTATCAGCCGTTATGACTGATCAGTGCGACTTTTTCGATACCGATGTCCCGGCTTTGCTCAACCCTTTCGTGTTGTGATCGCCAGGCGTCGTGGCCGAGATTGCACTGGCTTTGGTCACACCGTGAGTATCTTTGGAATGGGCGATGCCTGAAGTCGCTTGGCCATGACCGCGATCACTATTACGATCATTGCCGTAGTGGTTTCCGCTTACACCATGGTCGCGAACAGCCTTGCCGGCATGATCACTGCTCAGGCCATCGCCGCGGCCGTTACTGTTAGCACCGCCGGAGTGATCTGAACCGCTGTGACCGCTGCCTATGCCGCCGCCGTGGCCGCCGCCGTTACCACCTCCGTTGCCTCCCCCATTACCACCACCGTTACCG
>NZ_JAHBDP010000088.1:0-46089 GCF_019956495.1 Pseudomonas sp. BF-B-26
GTGTATCAGACAGCATCAATGTTGAATGTTAAACCGCTTTCGCGAGCAAGCCCGCTCCCACAGGTTTTGTGCCTTGATCTTAAAAAGTAGCAGGATCGATCCGCGCAAAACTGTCCACCGTCACATGCCCCGCCAGCTCCCCGCCCTCTCGGGCCAGCCCGCACGTCGCCATTCCCGCCGTGCGTGCCGCGTCCAGTTCCTCGACGATGTCGGACAGAAACAGGATCTGCGAAGCGTCCAGGCCGATGGCCTGGGTAATGCGCTCGTAGGACTTCGCTTCACGCTTGGGCCCCGAGGTGGTGTCGAAATAGCCACTGAACAGGGGTGACAGATCCCCCACTTGCGAGCAGCCAAAGATCAGCTTTTGCGCCTGAATCGACCCCGAAGAGTAAACAAACAGTTTGAAGCCATCCTGATGCCAGCGCTTGAGCGCTTCAACGGCGTCCGGGTAAACGTGGCCTTTCAACTCTGCGGCCTGATAACCCTGTTCCCAGACCATGCCTTGCAACGCTTTCAGCGGCGTGGCTTTGCGGTCTTCGGCGATCCAGCCCAGAAGAATGTCGATCACCCGCTCGACGTCGGCGTTCGGCTCGTTGGCATCCCGGCGAACGGCATCCAGTTGCTCGGCAACATCCGCACGCGCGGCATGCTGGCGAACAAAATCCGGCAAGTGTTTGGCGGCGTAGGGAAACAGCACGTCGAACACAAAACTCACCGCGCTGGTAGTGCCTTCGATGTCGGTGAGAATCGCTTTGATCGGCATCGCCTCAGTCCTCAAGACCCGGGAAGCGACTGGCGATGTCTTCGCCAGTGAAATTGGCAACCCAGCCTTCAGGGTTGTTGAACAGACGGATCGCGACGAAATGCGGGTGCTCGCCCATGTCGAACCAGTGCGGGGTGCCGGCCGGTACCGAGATCAGGTCGTTTTTCTCACAAAGCACCGCGTAGACGTAATCGCCGATGTGCAGGGAGAACAAGCCACGGCCGGCGACGAAAAATCGTACTTCGTCTTCGCCATGGCGATGTTCGTCGAGAAACCTGGCGCGCAATTCGGCTTTTTGCGGGTGGTCGCTGTTCAGGCTGATGACGTCGACGGTGATGTAACCGCGTTCGGTCATCAGCTTGTCGATTTGCTCCTGATACGCGGCGATCACTTCTTCCTGACTGGCGCCGGGCTGGATTTTCGCCGTGGCTTGCCAGCGGTCGAAACGCACGCCCTGCTCAGCCAGGGTCGAGGCGATGTCTTCGAAATGCGTCAGCACCTTGTTAGGTAAATCAGGGCTTGAGACGTGGTAAACGGACAGGCTGCTCATCAGGGCAACTCCTTAACGGTTCATGCTTTACAGTTCAAGAGCGAGCGCATCTTCAACTCGCACTCGAACAAAAATTCAAAGGCCTCGATCTGCCGCAGTGCATCGCTCATGCGCGCGCCCCAGGTGTAGAGACCGTGGCCGCGGATCAGGTAGCCGACGCAATCGGGATGGGCGTCCAGCCAAGGCTGCACCTTGGCGGCCAGGCGTGCAATGTCTTGGTCGTTGTCGAAAATCGGCACACGCACCCGGGATTCGTGGGTCGACACACCACTGAAAGCCTTTTGCAGTTCGTAGTCTTCGAAATCGATGAAGTCTTGCGGCGTCAAGCGCGACAGCACCGTGGCGTTCACAGAATGGGTGTGCAGCACCGCGCCGATTTCCGGGCGCCAGCGGTAGAGCTGGGTGTGCAGCAGGGTTTCGGCGGACGGTTTTTTGCCCGGTTCCAGGCTGTTGCCGGACAGATCGGTCGCCAGCACATCGTCGGGGCCGAGTTGGCCTTTGTGCTTGCCGGACACCGTCAGCAGCGCTTCAGTCCGCGACAGGCGCGTCGAGTAGTTACTGCTGGTGGCCGGCGACCAGCCGCGACCATACAGAAAACGCCCGGCATCGATGATTTCCTGGGCGAGGTGCTCACGGGTGAGGCTCATGGCCTGTCCTCTTGCATTCGTGTGGCAATGATAACGGCTGCCGCGAAGGCTGCGAGGCTGGCAATACTAAAGGTCAATGTTGGGCCGAGGGCATTCCAGCTGTAGCCGGAATACAACGCGCCCAGTGCGCCGCCGGTGCCGGCCAGTGCGGCGTATAACGCCTGGCCCTGCCCTTGTTGGCGCGCGCCGAAGCTACGTTGCACGAACTGGATGGCCGCGGCGTGAAAGCTGCCGAAGGTCGCCGCGTGCAGTACCTGGGCAAACAACAGCACCCAAAGAAATTCAGCGAACGAACCGAGCAACAACCAACGCAACGCCGCCAGCAGAAAACTCGCCAGCAACACCCGTCGCACGGAGAAGCGCGCAAGGATCTTGCTCATGGCCAGAAACATCAAGACTTCGGCGACCACACCGACCGCCCAGAGCATACCGATCAGCCCTCGGCTGTACCCGAGTCGCTCCAGGTGCAAGGTCAGAAAGGTGTAATAAGGACCGTGGCTCATCTGCATCAGCGCCACGCAACCGTAAAACGCCAACACCCCGGGACTGCGCAACTGCTTGAGAAAACCGTCCCCCGCCAACCGTTCGCTCTGAATCGGTTGAGCGTTGGGCACCCAAAGGCTGCTGACCACGATCCCGGCCAGGATCAGCATCAGCGCCACCGGGTAGATGTCGAGGCTGAGCCATTCGAACAATCGGCCAAGGGCCACCACGGTAATGATGAAACCGATGGAACCCCACAGGCGGATCTGACTGTAGCGGTTAGTCTGGCCCTGCAAGTGCGCCAAGGTGATGACTTCGAATTGCGGCAACACGGCGTGCCAGAAAAACGCGTGCAAGGCCATGACCATCGCCAGCCAGGCGTAGGTCTTGCTGACGAAGATCAGCGAGAACGTCAGCAACGTGCAGACCGCACCGAAGCGCACGATGGCCAGGCGTCGGCCGGTGTAATCACCGAGCCAGCCCCAGATGTTCGGCGCCACGCAGCGCATCAGCATCGGGATCGCCACCAGCTCGCCGATGCGCGCGCTGGAAAAGCCCAGGTGATCGAAGTACAGCGCCAGAAACGGCGCTGTCGAACCGAGCAAGGCGAAATAGAACAGATAGAAACTGGAGAGCCGCCAGTACGGGAGCGCCGCCACAGCCATCAGACCGCAGCGGCTGTGAGATCAGCCATTAAAGCTGACCCAGCACCGGCGTGCTCACGCGCACGTCCAGGTTCTGCCCACGGTGACGCAACAGGTGATCCATCAGCACGATGGCCATCATCGCTTCGGCGATCGGTGTGGCACGAATGCCGACGCACGGGTCGTGGCGACCCTTGGTGACGACTTCCACCGGGTTGCCATGGATGTCGATGGAACGGCCCGGCGTGGTGATGCTCGAGGTTGGCTTGAGCGCCAGGTGCGCGACGATCGGCTGACCCGACGAAATGCCCCCTAAAATGCCACCCGCGTTGTTGCTGAGGAAACCTTGCGGGGTCATTTCATCACGGTGCTCGGTGCCGCGTTGGGCAACGCTGGCGAAACCGGCGCCGATTTCCACGCCTTTGACCGCATTGATGCTCATCAGCGCGTGAGCGAGTTCGGCATCGAGACGGTCGAAGATCGGCTCGCCGAGGCCCGGCATTACGCCTTCAGCGACTACGGTGATCTTCGCGCCAACCGAATCCTGGTCGCGACGCAACTGGTCCATATAGGCCTCCAGTTCCGGGACCTTGTCCGGATCAGGGCTGAAGAAGGCGTTCTCTTCCACCGAATCCCAGGTCTTGAACGGGATTTCGATCGGGCCGAGCTGGCTCATGTAGCCACGAATGACGATGCCCTGAGTGGCCAGGTATTTTTTCGCAATCGCACCGGCTGCCACGCGCATGGCCGTTTCACGGGCCGAGCTGCGACCGCCACCGCGGTAATCGCGCTCGCCATATTTGTGGTGATAGGTGTAGTCGGCGTGGGCCGGGCGGAACAGGTCCTTGATCGCCGAGTAATCCTTGGACTTCTGGTCGGTGTTGCGGATCAACAGGCCGATGGCGCAACCGGTGGTGCGTCCTTCGAACACGCCGGAGAGGATTTCGACTTCGTCGGCTTCCTGGCGCTGGGTGGTGTGGCGGCTGGTGCCGGGTTTGCGGCGATCCAGGTCACGCTGCAGATCCTCCAGAGAGATCTCCAGGCCCGGCGGGCAGCCGTCGACAATGGCGACCAACGCCGGACCATGGCTTTCGCCCGCGGTGGTGACAGTGAACAGCTTGCCGTAGGTATTGCCGGACATGCAGGACGCTCCGTGAATTCGAACCAAATACGTAATGCGCGCCAGTATACGCAGGCTACCCGACTAGTTCATCCTCGAACCTTATGGGTGCCTGCGAGTCCAACCGGCATCTTGTTCATGATGGCGTGATGATGCTGCGAGTTATAGCCTTGAGCCTTACCCTCTTTACCGGCTTTGTACAGGCCACAGTCCTGCAACGCCCGATCACCTTGGACACCGGCACCGGCGAGCTTTTCGGCTCGTTATTGCTGCCCAAGTCCGACACACCGGTACCGGTTGTCCTGATCATTTCCGGCTCCGGTCCTACAGATCGTGACGGAAACAACCCCGACGGCGGACGCAACGACAGCCTCAAGCGTCTCGCTTGGGTGCTGGCCAAACACAACATCGCCAGCGTGCGTTATGACAAACGCGGCGTGGCGGCGAGCCTTGCGGCGACCCCGGATGAACGCAATCTGTCGGTTGAAGCCTATGTGGCCGACGCCGAGGCCTGGGGCCGCAAGCTCAAAACCGACCCGCGTTTTGGCCAGTTGATCCTGCTGGGCCACAGCGAAGGCGCCCTGATCGCCAGCCTCGCGGCGCCGAGCCTGGATGCCGCCGCGGTCATTTCCATGTCCGGCAGCGCCCGGCCGATCGATCAGGTGCTGCGCCAGCAATTGAGCAATCGCCTGCCGCCACCGTTGATGCTGCGCAGCAATGAACTGCTCGACAGCCTCAAGGCCGGCCACACCGACGACAACGTACCGCCGCAATTGCAGGTGATTTTCCGCCCGAGCGTGCAGCCGTATCTGATTTCATTGTTCCGCCAGGAACCGGCAGCAGCGTTCGCCAAATTGAAGATGCCGGCTCTGATCATCCAGGGCAGCAATGACATCCAGGTCGGTGTCGGTGACGCCAGGCTGTTGAAGGCCGCCAAACCGGACGCCGAGCTGGCGCTGATCGAAGGCATGAACCACGTGATGCGCATCGTGCCCAACGATGTAAAACGGCAATTGGCCTCTTACAAAGATCCGCAATTGCCACTGGCGGCGGAACTCGGCACGCGAATCCTCGAGTTTATTGACGGACTTCGCGCCAGTTAAGCGGCGTTAGTGGCATGAAAACTGGTTGAGAACGCCCCCTAACCCTCCAGTCCTGAAAAAAACGGCCGATAAGCCTTTGTCGCCAGCGCTATGACTGGCGGCAAGCAGAGCTTGGACAGGATCTCGCCGTTATGACTGATACCCAGACTTCACCCGACACCACTGCTGAAAAAGACGCACCACCAGTGGTTGAGCTGCCGTGGGCGGACGTCCACGCCGAGCACCACAAGATGCTCCGTCTGGCCCCATTGAAAACCGACCGCAACACCGGTGGACGGCCGCTGCGCTTTGTTGAATTCGGTTACGCCGAGCGCAACAACAAGGAACACAGCCTGATGCGCATGAGCATTGCGCTGCCCGGCCAGCGTGTGCGCAAGGAACAGAATCATCTGGACGTGTGGGTCGATCACGCCACCAAGCGCGTGCATTTCGGGCCTGACAGCGGTTTGCAGATCGAACCGATGAACCGTGGGATCGGTCGTTTCATGGCCGCTCAGGGCATTACCTGGGCGAAAAAGAGATGGCCCGGCTACACCGTCGACGGCACCGACCTGAACAACAAGGATGCGCTGAACGAAGACACTCGCCTGCGCCGCGATCACTTTTTGCGGATGCACGGTTTCGACGTGATCTACGCCGACGCCCAGCATTTGAAGGGCAGCGTCAAAGAAGTGCAGGTCGGCGACCTGTTGAGTGACTGGAGTACGGAAAAACTGCAGGTCGTGGAAATTCTTGAGGCGGCGCAGATGCTTCAGCAAGCCGAGCAAAATCTCGCCGAGCAGGAAGTCAAACTCAAGAAACACGAAGAAAAAGTCAGCAAGTACAAGCGCGAAGACACCGGACTGCGCTTTACCATTACCTGCCTGGTGGCGTTTGCGGTGTTTCAGGCGGGGTTGTTGATCTGGATTGCCACACACCGGTAGCAACTTTTTGTGGCGAGGGGATTTATCCCCGCTGGACTGCGCAGCAGTCCCTCTTTTTGGGGCCGCTTCGCAGCCCAACGGGGCGGTGCGACGTTTCGCTAAATCCCCTCACCACAGAAGCCAGTTCCGTTACACGCGGGAAGCGAACAGCGCCTGATGGTTGCGGCACTGTTCCGCCGTCAGCATGAACACGCCATGCCCACCGCGCTCGAAATCGAGCCAGGCGAAGTCGACTTCCGGGTACAGCGCCGAGACGTGAACCTGGCTGTTGCCCACCTCGACAATCAGCAAGCCCTTCTCGGTCAGGTGATCCGCCGCTTCGGCGAGCATGCGACGCACCAGGTTCAAACCATCATCACCGCAGGCCAGGCCCAGCTCCGGTTCGTGCTGGTATTCGTCCGGCATGTCGGCGAAATCTTCCGCATCGACATAAGGCGGGTTCGACACGATCAGGTCAAAACGCTGACCCGGCAAACCATCAAATCCGTCGCCCTGCACCGTGTACACCCGCTCATCGACGCCATGGCGCTCGATGTTCTGGTTGGCCACTTCCAGTGCTTCGAACGATAGATCGGCCAACACCACTTCGGCGTTCTGGAACTCGTAGGCACAGGCGATACCGATGCAGCCGGAACCGGTGCACAAGTCGAGAATCCGCGCAGGTTCGGCGCCCAGCCACGGCTCGAAACGTTTTTCAATCAGCTCGCCAATCGGCGAACGCGGGATCAATACGCGCTCATCGACAATGAACGACATGCCGCAAAACCACGCTTCACCCAACAGGTAGGCGGTAGGAATACGTTCTTCGATACGGCGCTTGAGCAAGCGTTGCAGCTTGACCAGCTCGTCTTCTTCAAGATTGCAGTCGAGGTAGCTGTCGGCGATTTCCCACGGCAAGTGCAAGGCACCCAACACCAACTGGCGCGCTTCGTCCCAGGCGTTGTCGGTCCCATGGCCGAAAAACAGATCCTCCCCATGGAAGCGGCTGACGGCCCAACGGATATGGTCACGCAGGGTACGAAGTCGGGAAGTGATCACGGGGCAAACTCCAAAAAAAACGACTGGCGATTCTAACAGCCAAAACGCGTCTCGACGACGCGGGAAAACTACCGGGGCGAATGTAGGACAAATCTATTTTTTCGACCGCCTATTGAACAAAACGGCCCTATTGACAAGGCTGCGAGCCAGCAAAGACGGCGCCTACGATGGTAGCGATTCACAGAAGCGCTCAGCCAGAGGACAATGTCGCAAAAGCCCCACCCGAAGGAGCCCCAGAATGTCCGTTCCAAAAACGATGTTTCAACTCAGCGGCCGCGGTTATGCAGCTGCCGTTCTGAGCCATGCGACCCTTGTCATCATCGATGCCCAGAAAGAATACCTCAGCGGCCCGTTGGCCTTGAGCGGCATGGATGCTGCCGTCGCGAACATCAAGCAACTGGTGGCCGCTGCCCGTGCAGCCGGCCGGCCGATCGTCCATGTCCGCCACCTCGGTACTGTCGGTGGGCTGTTCGATCCACAAGGTGAGCGCGGTGAATTCATCCCGGGCCTGGAACCACAGGGCGACGAAACCATCATCGGTAAATTGCTGCCGAGTGCGTTCCACGGCACCGAACTGCTGGAACGCCTGCAGAATCTCGGTTCACTGGACCTGATCGTGTGCGGTTTCATGAGCCACTCCAGCGTCAGCACCACGGTGCGCGCCGCGAAGAACCTGGGCTTTCGTTGTACGCTGGTAGAAGACGCCTGCGCGACTCGCGACCTGCCTTACAAGGGCGGCGTATTGAGCGCAGACCACGTTCAGCAGACCGAAATGGCGATCATGGCGGACAACTTCGCCACCCTCGCATTGACTCATGAACTGATCTGATCGACGCTCGATGAGCGGTCCATGCCGCCGCTCATCCGCAAAAGTCTATCATTTGCTGTAATTGTCTTAGCCTCAGGAACATCCCGGTCAACTCCCGGTCGAAGGGCCGATACCCATTGAGGAAGGTCGGAATGAAGTTATCCGATGGTTTTGACGCTCGCCGCTTGCGGCCCAAAGGCCAACGCAACTGGCGTTTTCGAATCGGCGCGGCATTGGCTGCCTTGCTGTCGATGAGTGGTGTGTTGCTGGCGATGGCAGGCATAGCCAGCCTGCTCGGCCACGCACCCGCCCTGGGCGAGTTGAATACCAACCGGGTCGGTTCGGCAGTGATTCTGGCGATTGGCCTGTTCGTGCTGTACCTCGGCGTGTGGCTGTGGCGTCGCTGCCGTCGCCGCTCGCGGCAGTCGCAAGAGCTGAACATCTCCCCGCATTTGATGAAAAAGCACGACTGAGCCGAGTGCTGTGCGTTTTCTCGCGCCCCATTCCCCTCGAGTTGGGTAAACTGGCCGCCCTTCGCGGAGGCTGACATGCAAGACGACGATTTTTCCCTGTTCAAAAGCGCGATCCAAGGCGTCAAGCCGATCAAACACGATCGCGCCGAAACCGGCAAACCCAAAGCTGACCGCGCGCAAATCGCCAAGCTGCGTCAGGCCGCCACGGTGCGCACCGATGCCACCACCGTTGATGGGCTGTCCGATCAGTTCGTCATCGATGTTGGCCCGGAAGACGAGCTGATGTGGGCGCGTGACGGTGTTCAGGAAAGCCAGATGCGCAAGCTCAAGATCGGACAGATCCCGTTCGAAGGCAGCCTCGACCTCCATGGCATGAGCGTGGAAAAGGCCCGGGAAACCCTCTGGGCGTTTCTGGCCGAAGCAACCAAATTCGAAATCCGCTGCGTGCGCGTCACCCACGGCAAGGCTGTGCGTCTGGACGGCAAGCGGCCGATGATCAAAAGCCACGTCAACACCTGGCTGCGCCAACACTCACAAGTGCTCGGCTTCACCTCGTGCCAGGCGAAACACGGCGGCGCCGGAGCGGTTTATGTGATGCTCAAACGGACCATGATGGAAGGTCGCGACGAATAAAGCTGTCGCCTGGCACATTATCGGGATAACGATTTGCAATGATATAGGCGCTCCCGTAATACTCCGCAGATGGAATTCAAAGAACGACTCAAAGCAGCCCGCCAACACGCCAAGCTCAATCAGACCGAGCTTGCCGAACGCGCAGGCCTGACCCAAACCTCAATCTCCGACCTCGAGCGCGGGAAGTCGAAGGCAACCGCCTTTACTGCCCAGATCGCTTCAGTGTGTGGCGTTTCACCGATGTGGCTGGCTGAAGGTGTCGGTGACATGCTCAAAGGGGTGTCCCGCCCGCCTCCAAGCATTTCAATGTCAGACATCCAGCCTTGGGACGACAGCACGCCCCTGGATGACGACGAGGTTTATGTCCCCTTCCTGCGTGAAGTTGAACTGGCGGCTGGTTCAGGCCGTTTCGTGATCTCGGAAAGTGACAGCGCCAGGCTGCGCTTCTTCAAGAAAGACCTGCGACACAACAACGTGCAGTTCAGCAACGCCAAGTGCGTGGTGGTGAGCGGAAACAGCATGCTCCCGGTACTGCGCGACGGCGCTACCGTTGGCATGAACGTCGGAAAGAACTCGCTGGGCGACATCGTCGACGGCGACATGTACGCGATCAACCACAACGGCCAGCTCCGCGTGAAACAGGTCTACCGACTGCCCAGTGGGATCCGCCTACGCAGTTTCAACCGTGACGAGCATCCGGACGAGGACTACACCTTCGCCGAAATCCAGGAGCAGCAGATTGCGATCCTGGGCCATGTCTTTTGGTGGGCGATGTATTCACGGTGAACTGAGTTGCGGTGATTCGGGAGCGTCCAGTGCCCTGACGTGCAATACGGCAAGTCGACACCCACCCAAGAGAAGCCCGCCAAGCGCGGGCTTTTTTGCACCTGGAATATAGGTACGGAATAAAATATGGGAATACCCATTGACACCAAATATGGGAGCGCCCATATTCGTATTCAAGCCAACGGGAAATCGCTCGGAAGCTGCCGAGTATCACCTCTGTCCATTCACCGAGTGGGCAGTGGGATGCAGGCCTGCATCAAACGCAAGGCTCACCAGAGCAAAAAGCGACATCAATGGACTGAGGTAAAAACCATGACTGTAGACATCAGCAACTTCACCATCGCTACCCCGCTTCCAATCTCCGACACCAACCCGATTGCGCTTGAGCTCATCGGCTGGCGCGCACTGATCGAATGCCCCGAAGTCATCTCAATGCTTGACGATGGTTCGCTGCAGATGACGGCGCCGACACTTGGAGCCTCGAGCAAGAGTACGCTACGAACCCGCTGCGAGTGGAAGGAGCCAGGTTACTGGCTGTTCTCCAGTGCAGCGGACCACTGGAACCGCCAGGAAATGCGACTGACCAAAGTCAACTCGCTGCAGAAAGTCGTGATCGGTCAGATTCATGTGCAGGGCTCAGAACGACCTCCGGTAAAGGTGTTCTGGAACAAAGGAAAAATCACCATGGGGTTCCGAACCAGTTACCTCCAGGATGATCCAGTCAACTCGACGATTTTGGATAACGTACCGCTCGGTGCACTTTTCAAAATCAACATTCACGCCAACTCGAGCGGCGCCGTCTCTGTATCGGCTAGCTGTAACGGCGTCCAATCCACTTCCGCAATCATGCGTCTGGACAACACCTGGGACACGAAAACACTCGCCTTCCACGGCGGCGTGTACAACCAGATCGATTACTCCGACACCACCGACCCGCTAGACGGTTCTGTCTGCATCATCAGCGATCTGTCGATCACTCACGCCTGATACGACCTGCTCGGCCTGATGAGCAAAACAGGCTTCAGGAAAGCATCACTGCTGCACCTTGGCGACAGGGTGTAGCGGGATGCGGATAAAACCCGGCAGGCCAGCGTGATCGACAAACACTTCCCGGCCGCAATGACCGATTTGGGGCTTCGCGCCCGCCGGCAATACAACTGCCGGCACACATACGCTACCATGTGCCCCATGTCGGGGATGAACCCTGCGTTTATTGCCACTCAGCTCGGTCATAGCGTTCAGATATTGCTATCGACCTACGCCCGATGGATCAACGCCAGCACTGACTGGGGCGAGCTCGGGAAGCTTGAAAAGAGCTTGATTGGCACACAATTGGTACAGACAGAAACAGTACCCCTCTGAAACCCGTATGGAATCAGCCTCTGTGACACTGGAACAGAACTACACCGCGATTCTCGGCCAACTGGGCGAGGACGCCACCCGCGAGGGCCTGCTCGACACGCCAAAACGTGCCGCCAAAGCCATGCAGTACCTCTGCCGCGGTTATGAACAGACACTGGAAGAGGTCACCAACGGTGCCTTGTTCAGCTCCGACAACAGCGAAATGGTGCTGGTGAAGGACATCGAGCTCTACTCGTTGTGCGAACACCACCTGCTGCCGTTTATCGGCAAGGCTCACGTCGCCTACATCCCGAGCGGCAAGGTATTGGGCCTGTCGAAAGTCGCGCGGATCGTCGATATGTACGCCCGCCGCCTGCAGATCCAGGAAAACCTCAGCCGCCAGATCGCCGATGCGGTCCAGCAAGTCACCGGCGCCCTCGGCGTTGCAGTGGTGATCGAGGCCAAGCACATGTGCATGATGATGCGCGGTGTGGAGAAACAGAATTCGTCGATGATCACGTCGGTGATGCTCGGTGAGTTCCGTGAAAACGCGGCCACCCGCAGCGAGTTTCTCAGCCTGATCAAGTAATTCGCAGCACGAAGAAGACCGGCATTCATCGCCGGTTTTTTTTCGCCTGCGAAAATCAGGTAAGCTGCGCGCCTTCTGTTTGCCCCTGTGAGGCTTATACCGTGTTCGTTAAAGCGCTTCGTGTCGGCCTTGGCCAACTGATCATCTTCATCGACTTCATCACCCGTCCGGGCAAAAAACAGCGCCCTGCCGAGGTCCAGGCTCAGGTCAACACGGCGGCCAAGGACCTGACCCTGTATCAGTTCCACGCCTGCCCGTTCTGCGTGAAAACCCGCCGCACCCTGCGCCGCTTGAACGTGCCGGTGGCGTTGCGCGACGCGAAGAACAACGAACAGGATCGCCAGGCCTTGCTGGAGCAAGGCGGCAAGATCAAGGTTCCGTGCCTGCGCATCGAAGAGAACGGCCAGACCACCTGGATGTATGAGTCCAAGGTGATCATCGATTATCTGGACAAGCGGTTTGCCGCGGCCTGAAGCCGTACAAATTTCAGATAAAAATAAACCGGCCCATTGGCCGGTTTTTTTTTGCACCCTCTCACACCAGCAGCCTCAAGCCGCTTCCGCCGCCTGGGCCTGACGCACCACCGCTGCCAACCGCTTGAGCCCTTCGTCCAGCCGTGCCGGGTCGATGTGGCTGAAGTTCAGGCGCAAATGCCCCGGATTGCTGTCCGGTTCGGGGAAGAACGGCTCGCCCGGCATGAACGCCACATCCGCTGCCAGTGCAGCCTTGAGCAACGTACGCGTGTCCAGCGGCTGCTTGAGTGTCAGCCAGAAAAACAGCCCACCCTGCGGCACATTCCAGTCCGCCAAATCCGCAAAATGCGTTTCCAGGGCTGACTGGAAAGCGTCCCGACGGACCCGATAGAAGTCCCGCAGCTCGCTCAAGTGATGCTGGAATTTCTCTGTGCCGATCCACTGCAGCGCTTGCCACTGGCCCACGCGATTGGTGTGCAGGTCGGCTGATTGCTTGAGTTTCAGCAAGTGCGGGAAGAGATCCGGACTGGCGATCAGATAGCCGACTCGCAGCCCGGGCAACAGGGTTTTCGACACGGTGCCGGTGTAGATCCAGCTGGCCTTTTTCAAGCGGCTGACAATTGGCGTGGCGCTGCCACCGTCGAAGGTCAGCTCGCGGTAAGGCTCGTCTTCGATCAAGGTCACGCCGAACTCATCCAGCAAGGCTGCTATGGCATCGCGCTTGGCTTCGCTGTAGCGCACGGCCGAAGGATTCTGAAAAGTCGGGATCAGGTAGATGAACGCCGGACGGTGTTTTTCCAGACGAGTACGCAGTTGCGCCAGGCTCGGACCATCAGCCTCCAGCGGGACCGTGATGCAGTCGGCGCCGAACAGCTGAAAAATCTGCAAGGCCGCCAGATAAGTCGGCGCTTCGAGCAAAATCTCGGTGCCGTTGTCGATGTACAGCTTGGCCGCCAGATCGAGGGTTTGCTGGGAGCCGCTGACCACCAACACCTGACTCGCCTCGCAGGGTACGCCCAGCGCCCGCGCCTCTGCTGCCAGCGCTTCACGCAGCGCCGGCTCACCTTCGCTCATGCCGTATTGGCCCATGGACAGCGGCATGTCGGCCCACTCGACTTTCGGCAGCATGGCTTCGGCGGGCAAGCCGCCAGCGAACGACATCACTTCCGGGCGCTGGGCGGCGGCGAGGATTTCACGGATCAAAGAACTTTTAAGGCGCGAGACACGTTCGGAAAATGCCATGGGGTCACCGGTAGCGAGGCCTGAGGAAAATGAGTCAAACTGGTTGACCGAAATTACGACAGACCGAACGGATACGTCAATATGCTTGACCTTAAAAACCCCGCTACTCAGCAACAGGCGATGGAAGCGTTTTTCTTCGGTTATCAGGCGTTCACCGCGAAAGCCGACGAAATGCTCGAGCGTCGTGGCTTGAGCCGGGTGCATCAACGCATAGTGTTTTTCATCGCGCGCTACCCAAACTTGAGCGTCAAGGAGTTACTGGCGTTGCTCGGGGTGACGAAGCAGGCGCTGAACATTCCGCTGCGTCAGTTGGTGGAGATGCATTTGGTGAACAGTGTCGCGTCCGAAACCGACAAGCGTAAGCGGTTGCTGGAACTCACCGACGATGGCGCGCGGTTTGAGCAGTCGTTGCGGCGCGAGCAGGTGAAATTGCTCGAGCGGGTGTTTGCCGAAGCAGGGGAGACGGCGGTGAATGGTTGGTTGGCGGTGAATCTCGCGCTGGGTAAAGCCCAAGCGCCAGCCGAGTAGCCGATCGTTCCCACGCTCTGCGTGGGAATGCAGCCCGGGACGCTCCGCGTCCCAAAGCGGACGCAGAGCGTCCATTGAGGCATTCCCACGCAGAGCGTGGGAACGATCATCCAGCGCACCTCTGCGGCGATATATCCCGATCAACAAACTTTTCGTCTACAAAATCAAAAACATTATTTGCATTATTTGTATACAAAAGCATAATCCACTTCGTGCGAGTTCCTGACCAAGCGGTCAACAAATTCGCAAGTACCTCAAAGGGTCGCTGCCACCCTCATGGGTCCGGCCCTGGAAATAACAATAAAACTCTTGAGGAGTACTCGCTGTGGAAAGCCGCAAATCCGAAGCCTCGACGCTGGAACTCTCGCCGCCGTTACGCAATGGCTGGCTGGAGCGCATCTTCAAACTCAGCTTGCATGGCACCACGGTGAAGACCGAGTTGATTGCCGGTCTGACAACCTTCATCACCATGGCCTACATCATCTTCGTCAACCCCAACATTATGGCCGACGCCGGGATCGATCACGGTGCCGCGTTCGTCGCCACCTGTATCGCCGCCGCGCTCGGTTGCCTGTTGATGGGTCTGTACGCCAACTGGCCGGTCGGGCTCGCACCGGGCATGGGCCTCAACGCCTTCTTCACTTACACCGTGGTCGGCACCATGGGCTACAACTGGGAAACCGCCCTTGGCGCGGTGTTTGTTTCCGGTGTGCTGTTCATGTTCCTGACCTTTTCGCGGATCCGCGAATGGCTGCTCAATAGCATCCCGGTGAGTTTGCGCTTTGCCATGGGCGCCGGTGTGGGCTTGTTTCTGGGGCTGATTGGCTTGAAAACCGCGGGCATCGTGGTCGACAGCCCGGCCACCCTGATCAAGCTCGGCTCCCTGCGCGAACCTGGTCCGCTGCTGGCCGCCATCTGCTTCCTGATGATCGCCGTACTCAGCTACCACAAAGTGTTCGGCGCGATTCTCATCAGCATCATCACCGTCACCCTGGCGGGTTGGGGCCTGGGCCTGGTGCACTACGAGGGCCTCATGTCCGCTCCGCCGAGCCTGGCGCCGACCTGGATGGCCATGAACATCGCCGGCGTATTCAACGTCAGCATGATCAGCGTGGTGCTGGCCTTCCTTTTTGTGCACATGTTCGACACCGCCGGCACCCTGATGGGCGTCGCCCAGCGCGCCGGCCTGGTGAACGCGGATGGCAAGATCGAAAACCTCTCCCGCGCCCTGAAAGCCGACAGTGCTTCCAGCGTATTCGGCGCGATGGTCGGTGTTCCGCCGGTCACCAGCTACGTGGAAAGTGCCGCGGGTGTAGCCGCTGGTGGTCGGACTGGTCTTACCGCCGTGACCGTAGGTGTGCTATTTATTGCGGCAATGTTTTTCGCACCGCTGGCGGGCATGATCCCCGCTTACGCAACCGCCGGTGCGCTGATTTATGTGGCAATGCTGATGATGGGCGGCATGAAGCACATCGAATGGGACGAAGCGACCGACAGCATTCCGGCGATCGTCACCGCGATCATGATGCCCCTGACCTTCTCGGTCGCCGACGGTATTGCGCTGGGCTTTATCACTTACGTGGTACTGAAAGCCTGTACCGGTAAACACAAGGAAATTTCCATCAGTCTGTGGGTGCTCTGCGCGATCTTCATCGCCAAGTTCATTTTCTTGTAAACCGTTTACGATTCAAAAGCAGGTTTCAAAACAGCCTCACCCCGTCGGGTGAGGCTTTTGTGCAAATGGAGGAAAGTGATGAGTCTGGAAACCTGGCTGCTGTTCAGCGGCGCTGCGCTGGTGGTCATCCTGATCCCGGGGCCACTGTCTTTGCTGATGATCAGCAACAGTCTGAATTACGGTTTGCGCCGTTCTTACCCGGCGTTTCTGGGGGGCGTGAGTGCGTCGATCTGCTTGCTCAGTGCGTCGGCGCTGGGTTTGGGCGCCTTGTTGCTGGCGTCGGAACAGTTGTTCAGCGCTCTGAAAATCGTCGGGGCGCTGTACCTGTTCTACCTGGCCTGGCAGAGCTGGCAGCAATCGCGCCTGCCCTCCCACGGCGCTGAAGTGCCCCAGGCTGCGCCAGTGCCACGCTTTCGCGCACTGTTCGGGCGCGCGTTCATGCTGGGCGCCAGTAACCCGAAAGACATTCTGTTCTTCGCCGCTTTCCTCCCGCAGTTCCTCAGTGCCGAGCAGCCGTTCCTGCCGCAGTTGCTGATGATGATTGCGACCTGGACCGTGCTGGATTTGCTGTGCAAGTTGGCTTATGGGTTGGGTGCTCATGGTGCGGCGCGGTATTTACGCAGTGGCAAGGGGCAGAGCTGGTTTAACCGGGTGAGTGCGGGGTTGTTTAGTGGTGCGGGGGCTGCGTCTCTGTTGAGCCGCTAAACAGCAAAAGCATCGCGAGCAAGCTTTGCTCCTACGGGTTTTGCTTCGTCCATTGCAGGCGAGCGACACAAAACCTGTAGGAGCAAAGCTTGCTCGCGATGGCGTCAGCACAAGCGACACCTTTCCAACAGGCAAAAAAAAGCCCGCAGTGTGAGCGGGCGAAAGACCAAAGAAGCTATATGCGCAGTCGCTTCTCGGAGGAGGCAGCTGCTTGGGGGATCAACTGCCTCGATACGTCGAATAGCTGTACGGCGAAATCAGCAATGGCACGTGATAGTGATCCTGTTCCGCAGAGATGCCAAAACGCAGCACCACCACATCCAGGAACGCCGGTTCTGGCAGCTGAACGCCACGGGCGCGGTAGTAATCGCCCGCATGAAACTGAACCTGATAGACCCCGGAACGGTAGTCATCGCCTTGCAGCAGCGGTGCATCGACCCGGCCATCGCTGTTGGTTATCGCAGTGGCGACCAATTCCAACTGCGAACCTTCAACGCGGTACAACTCGACCTTGATCGAGCTGCCCGGGCAACCATGTGCAGCGTCTAAAACGTGAGTAGTCAAACGTCCCATTGATTCTGCGCGCCTGCCTGCGTGGAGCAGTCAGACCTCGCGCCTCCCGAAGTCAGTTGAAAAGGAGACCGCACCGATTCGGAGCACGAAACGCTGCGGCGAGCGACTGATTAAGACACTTTTCAAAAAAATTGTACACAATAAAAACAACATATTTACCGCTATACCCGTCATTCCGGGATTCCCGCCGAATCTGCCGCCGAGCCATAGGGCCAAAGGACCTTCTATCCATTAGCTGACCAATCAGGCAGGTTTCTTGCAATAACATGTGAAGATGACAGTCAGTGAAAAATGCAAAAAAACAGGCTTACAAAGTGGATATAAAGTTGTATACAATCAGCCCATCGCTGTGACGCCAGCCTGTCATCACACTGCAGGCCGCCTCACACAACCTGTTACCACGAACAAGAAGGAAGACTGCAGTGAGCGCTGACTACCCACGCGACCTGATCGGTTACGGCAGTAACCCTCCTCACCCACACTGGCCGGGCAATGCCCGCATCGCCTTGTCCTTCGTGCTCAATTACGAAGAAGGCGGCGAGCGCAATATCCTGCACGGCGATAAAGAATCCGAAGCCTTCCTTTCGGAAATGGTCTCGGCGCAGCCGCTGCAAGGCGCGCGCAACATGAGCATGGAATCCCTTTACGAGTATGGCAGCCGTGCCGGCGTCTGGCGGGTTCTGAAACTGTTCAAGGAATTCGACATTCCGCTGACCATCTTCGCCGTGGCCATGGCCGCCCAGCGTCACCCGGATGTGATCCGCGCAATGGTCGATGCCGGCCACGAGATCTGCAGCCACGGCTATCGCTGGATCGACTACCAGTACATGGACGAAGCGCAAGAACGCGAGCACATGCTCGAAGCGATCCGCGTCCTCACCGAAATCACCGGCGAGCGCCCACTGGGCTGGTACACCGGCCGCACCGGTCCGAACACCCGTCGACTGGTGATGGAAGAAGGCGGTTTCCTCTACGACTGCGACACCTACGACGACGACCTGCCCTACTGGGAACCAAACAACCCGACCGGCAAGCCGCACCTGGTGATTCCGTACACGCTGGACACCAACGACATGCGCTTCACCCAGGTCCAGGGTTTCAACAAGGGCGACGATTTCTTTGAATACCTCAAAGACGCATTCGATGTGCTGTACGCCGAAGGTGCCGAAGCGCCGAAGATGCTGTCGATCGGTTTGCACTGCCGCCTGATTGGTCGTCCAGCGCGTCTGGCCTCGCTCAAACGCTTTATCGAATACGCTAAAAGTCATGAACAGGTGTGGTTCAGCCGTCGCGTCGACATCGCTCGCCACTGGCACGAAACCCACCCGTATCAAGGGGCCGCGAAATGAGCCACTTCCAAACCCTGAAACCGTCGACCCTGAGCCGCGATGCGTTTGTCGCTGCCTTCGCCGACATCTACGAACATTCGCCATGGGTGGCCGAAAAGGCCTTCGACCTGGGCCAGGACGCTTCGCTCGACCAGATCGAAACCCTGCACCAGCGCATGAGCGACATCCTGTTGAGCGCCGATCACGCCAGTCAGCTTGAGCTGGTCGTCGCTCACCCGGACCTGGCCGGCAAAGCCGCCGTACAGGGCCAGTTGACCGAAGCCAGCACGAATGAACAGGCTGGCGCCGGTATTCACCAATGCACGGCCGAAGAGTTTCAACGCTTCACCGAGCTGAACGACGCCTACAAGGCCAAGTTCAAGTTTCCCTTCATCATGGCGGTAAAAGGCAGCAACCGGCATCAGATCCTCGCGGCGTTCGAAACGCGCATTCACAACTCGGCCGACACCGAATTCAAATGCGCGCTGGCGGAGATTAACAAGATCGCCCTGTTCCGATTACTGACCCTATAGCGAGCTGCCCTTGTAAAAAGTACCCGGGTGTTGAAAACGCGAAGACACCCAGGGCAGCAAGCATCCCAAGCCAACTAATTAAAGGCAGACAAGAAGAATGAAAGCTTACGCCGTACCTTTCGAGAAGTTCGTCAACCTGGCCGACGCCCGTCTGGGCACCAAAATCATCTCGGTCACCGATGACTGGTTCGCTGATGCCAACCGCCTGTTCCAGCCGACCCCGGCTGTGTGGAAGGAGGGCGTGTTCGATGACAACGGCAAGTGGATGGACGGCTGGGAGTCGCGCCGCAAGCGCTTCGAAGGCTACGACAGCGCCGTGATCCGCCTGGGCGTTCCGGGCTCGATCAAGGGCGTGGACATCGACACTTCATTCTTCACCGGCAACTTCCCGCCATCGGCCTCACTGGAAGCGTGCTTCCTGGCCTCGGGCGAGCCGGACGACAACACCCAGTGGACTGAAGTGCTGTCCGCCGTCGAGCTGCAAGGCAACAGCCACCACTACCACGAAATCAACAACGACCAGGCGTTCAGCCACCTGCGCTTCAACATCTACCCGGATGGCGGCGTGGCCCGTCTGCGTGTTTACGGTATTCCGTTCCGCGACTGGTCCGCTGTGGGCGACAACGAGCAAATTGACCTGGCCGCAGCCCTGAACGGTGGCCGCGCCCTCGCCTGCTCCGACGAACACTTCGGTCGCATGAGCAACATCCTCAACCCGGGCCGTGGCATCAACATGGGCGACGGCTGGGAAACTGCGCGTCGTCGTACGCCAGGCAATGACTGGGTCATCGTCGCGCTGGGTCATGCCGGCGAGATCGAAAAAGTCATCGTCGACACCCTGCACTTCAAGGGCAACTACCCGGACACGTGCTCGATCCAGGGCGCCTTCGTGAAGGGCGGCACCGACAGCCAGATCGAAACCCAATCGCTGTTCTGGCGCGAATTGCTGCCGGCACAGAAACTGGAAATGCACGCCGAACACACCTTCGCCGAGCAGATCAAGGCGCTGGGCCCGATCACCCACATCCGCCTGAACGTGTTCCCGGATGGTGGTGTGAGCCGCCTGCGCGTATTGGGCAAAGTAGCTAAATAAGTAGTGAGGCCATTCGCGAGCAAGCCCGCTCCCACATTTGAAATGCATTCCCATGTGGGAGCGGGCTTGCTCGCGAAGGCGTCAGAACAAACAACACAGAATTCAAGGTAAGAAGACCAGCATGCGCACATTGACGATTGAACCGCTGACCAAAGAAGCCTTCGCCCCTTTCGGTGACGTGATCGAAACCGACGGCAGCGATCACTTCATGATCAACAACGGTTCGACCATGCGCTTTCACAAACTGGCGACGGTTGAAACCGCCACGCCAGAGGACAACGCGATCATCAGCATTTTCCGCGCCGACGCGCAGGATATGCCGCTGACCGTCAGCATGCTGGAGCGTCACCCGCTGGGCAGCCAGGCTTTCATTCCGCTGCTCGGCAACCCCTTTCTGATCGTGGTCGCGCCACTTGGCGATGAACCTGTATCAGGCTTGGTCCGCGCCTTCGTCACCAACGGCAGGCAGGGCATTAATTACCATCGCGGCGTTTGGCACCATCCGGTGCTGACGATCGAAAAGCGGGATGACTTCCTGGTGGTTGATCGCAGTGGCACAGGCAATAACTGCGATGAGCATTTTTTCAAAGAGGATGAGCGTTTGATCCTTGCCCCCCACCAATAAGAGAAGGTCTGATCACTCGACAACAGAGTGACAGGCGAGAGGTAAAGACTGTGGAAGCACATCTGTTGGAATGGCTGAACCTGAGCGTGCGCTGGGTTCACATGATTACTGGCGTGGCCTGGATCGGTGCGTCGTTCTATTTCGTCTGGCTGGAAAACAACCTCAATCGGGTCAACCCGAAAAGTGGTCTGGCGGGCGATTTGTGGGCGATCCACGGCGGCGGTATCTACCACCTGGAAAAATACAAACTGGCCCCACCGACCATGCCGGACAACCTGCACTGGTTCAAATGGGAAGCCTATTTCACCTGGATGTCGGGGATCGCGCTGCTGTGCGTGGTGTTCTACTCCAACCCGACGCTGTACCTGCTGGCACCGGGCAGCAGCCTGACCGGCCCTGAAGGGGTCGCACTGGGCATTGCCTCGTTGTTCGTCGGCTGGTTCGTCTACTCCTTCCTCTGCGACTCGGCCCTGGGCAAACGCCCTGCCCTGCTCGGCGTCATCCTGTTCGTGCTGATCATTGGCGCCGCTTACGGCTTCAGCAAAGTGTTCAGCGGTCGTGGTGCGTACCTGCACGTCGGCGCGATCATCGGCACCATCATGGTCGGTAACGTGTTCCGCATCATCATGCCGGCGCAGCGCGCACTGGTTGCCGCGATTGCCGAAAACCGCACACCCGATCCGGCGCTGCCGGCCAAAGGCTTGCTGCGTTCGCGTCACAACAACTACTTCACCTTGCCGGTGCTGTTCATCATGATCAGCAACCACTTCCCGAGCACCTACGGCAGCCAATACAACTGGCTGATCCTGGCCGGGATCGCGGTGCTGGCGGTGTTGGTGCGTCACTACTTCAACACCCGTCATGACAGCCACAAATTTGCCTGGACCTTGCCCGTCGCAGCAGTGGGCATGATCTGCCTGGCTTACGTGACTGGCCCGGCGCAGATGCCCAGCGCCCCTGAAGTGGCCAAGGCCCCTGGCACCATCGAGTACCAGCCGTTGCCGGAAACCGCCCTCGGTGGTGGTGCCAAACCTGAAGCGGCGAAACCTGCTGCACCTGCCGCTGCACCGGCTCAGGCGTCCAACGCCGGCCCCGGTTTCGACAAGGTGCACAGTGTGATTCAGGAGCGTTGCGCAGTTTGCCATTCGGCCAAACCGACCAGCCCGCTGTTCAGTGCCGCACCGGCTGGCGTGATGTTCGATACCCCCGAGCAGATCCGCCAGAACGCGGCGCGCATCCAGGCACAAGCCGTCACCAGCCAGATCATGCCACTGGGCAACATCACCCAGATGACCCAGCAGGAGCGGGACCTGATCGGCGCGTGGATTGTTCAGGGAGCTCCCACCAATTAAATAGCAAAAGCTTCGCGGGCAACCCCCACCTACAGGTACGACACATACCCTGTGGGAGCGGGCTTGCTCGCGAAAGCGTCGGGTCAGTCAACAGTAATGTTGAATCCAATGGCCTCTTCGCGAGCAAGCCCGCTCCCACAAGGTGGCGTGCTGCAAAAATCACAAGAATAAAAAAGATCCGAGGTGTTGCATGTCCGAGCTATCCAAAGCCCGCATCCCCGACGCACCCGCCATTCAGCGTTTGCCCCTCTTGCAGCTGATCCTGGTCGGCCTGCAACACGTTCTGCTGATGTACGGCGGAGCCATCGCGGTGCCGCTGATCATCGGACAGGCCGCTGGCCTGAGTCGTGAAGAAATCGCCTTCCTGATCAATGCCGACCTGCTGGTAGCCGGGATCGCTACCATCGTGCAGTCGCTGGGCATCGGCCCCATGGGCATCCGTATGCCAGTGATGATGGGCGCCAGTTTCGCCGCGGTCGGCAGCATGGTCGCCATGGCCGGCATGCCGGGCATCGGCCTGCAAGGGATCTTCGGCGCGACCATTGCCGCCGGATTCTTCGGCATGATCATCGCGCCATTCATGTCCAAAGTCGTACGCTTCTTCCCGCCTCTGGTGACCGGCACGGTCATCACCTCGATCGGTCTGTCGCTGTTCCCCGTGGCCGTGAACTGGGCCGGCGGTGGTGCGGGCGCCGCTCAATTCGGCTCGCCGATTTACCTGGCCATCGCCGCGCTGGTGCTGGCCACCATTCTGCTGGTCCACCGCTTCATGCGCGGTTTCTGGGTCAACATTTCCGTGCTGATCGGCATGTGCCTGGGTTACGTGCTCTGCGGCCTGATCGGCATGGTCGACCTGAGCGGCATGGCCCAGGCACCGTGGCTGCAATTCGTGACCCCGCTGCATTTCGGCATGCCGAAGTTCGAACTCGCACCGATCCTGTCCATGTGCCTGGTGGTGGTGATCATCTTCGTCGAGTCCACCGGGATGTTCCTGGCACTGGGCAAAATCACCGGTCAGGACGTCTGCCCACGGATGCTGCGTCGCGGTTTGTTGTGTGATGCCGGCGCCTCGTTCTTCGCCGGTTTCTTCAACACGTTCACCCACTCCTCTTTCGCGCAGAACATCGGCCTGGTGCAGATGACCGGCGTGCGTTGCCGCTCGGTGACCATCGTCGCCGGCGGTTTGCTGGTGGTGTTGAGTTTGTTGCCGAAAGCGGCGTTTCTGGTGGCCTCGATTCCACCCGCCGTACTGGGCGGCGCGGCGATTGCGATGTTCGGCATGGTCGCCGCCACCGGCATCAAGATTCTTCAGGAAGCCGACATCGGTGACCGTCGCAACCAGTTGCTGGTGGCGGTGAGCATCGGCATGGGGCTGATCCCGGTGGTCCGTCCGGAATTCTTCGCCCACCTTCCGCTGTGGATGAGCCCGATTACCCACAGTGGAATCGCCATGGCCACGCTGAGTGCGCTGTCGCTGAACCTGCTGTTCAACATCCTCGGCGGCGCCGAACGCGCGGCCATCAACGACTGCCACGCGCACCCGCACTGATCAAACCTCTGTGGCGAGGGGATTTATCCCCGTTGGGTCGCGAAGCGGCCCCAGCATTCTCTCAAGCAAACCGCATTCGCCTGTTTTACGACTGCTTCGCAGCCGAACGGGGATAAATCCCCTCGCCACGAACAATAAAAACAAGAGGGAGCAACAGATGATTCGGACACAGACAAACATGCTGTTAGGCGGTGGTCTATTGGCCGCCAGTCAGGCCATGGCCGGTGATCTGCTGCTGTGGCAGACCAACAGCCTGAGCTATCTGTATGGCAAGGATTTCGCGGTCAACCCGTCGATCCAGCAGACAATCACCTTTGAGCACGCCGACCGCTGGAAGTACGGCGACAACTTCCTGTTCGTCGACAGCACTTACTACAACGGCGAGAAAGACCGGAACAAAGGCGTTCACGCCTATTACGGCGAGTTCAGTCCGCGCCTGTCGTTCGGCAAAATCCTCGATCGTCGTTTCGAATTCGGCCCGATCAAGGACGTGTTGCTGGCCATGACCTACGAGAATGGCGAAGACGACACCGAGGCCTATCTGATCGGTCCCGGTTTCGACCTCGCAGTACCGGGCTTCAACTTTTTCACCTTGAACTTCTACTATCGCCAGACCGAAGGCTCGCGTCCCGGCGACGATGTCTGGCAGATCACGCCGGCCTGGTCCTACACCCTGCCATTGGGCAACTCGAACCTGTTGATCGACGGCTACATCGACTGGGTCGTGGATAACGACCAGAACTCACAGGGTACTTATCACGCCAACCTGCACTTCAACCCGCAGATCAAGTACGACCTGGGCAAGGCCATGGGCTGGCGGGAGAAACAGGTGTACGTCGGCGTCGAATACAGCTACTGGAAAGACAAATACGGCATCGAAAACAGCACCCACTTCGACACCAATGAAAACACCACCAGCCTGCTGGTGAAGGTGCATTTCTAGATGATCCGCAACCGTGCTCCAAACCTGTCGTCGGTGCGCTGTTGCGGGGCACTTGAGACCTGGCCAAGGAGTCAGTATTCTCCGCGGCCGCCCGAATCTGGTCTAAAAAAAAGCCCGGATTTAATTCCTGACCAGAAAGCCAACTTATCCCGGCACTGGACGGTACCAAGGCACTCCAAAACCACTCTCAATCGACTGCTCTTGAGCCGCCGAGCGGGAGATTTTTGGCTTTTCAAAAGCCTTGGCTCAGCTCTTGCTAACAGCACTGAAGCTGACCGAATGGATGATTTTTTACAGCTACAGAAAAAGGCGCCACACCAGAGCGCCGACCTTAAAAAAATAACGTGGAACACCTACTTTTTGGGAGCAACCGAATGAAACGTACGTGCACTAGCCTGATGCTGGCGGGATCATTGCTGGCCGGGGGCCAGGCCATGGCCGGCGACTTGCTGCAATGGCAGAACAACAGCCTGACCTACCTGTATGGCAAGGACTTCCAGGTCAACCCGCGCATTCAGCAGACGGTGACCTTCGAACACGCCGATGGCTGGAAATACGGCGACAACTTCATGTTCGTCGACAAGATCTTCTACAACGGCAAGGACGATAGCTACGCGGGCTCGAACACCTACTACGGCGAGATCAGCCCGCGCTTGTCGTTCGGCAAGATCTTCGACCAAAAGCTCGAATTCGGCCCAGTCAAAGACGTACTGCTGGCCATGACTTACGAGTTCGGTGAAAACGATACCGAGTCCTACCTGATCGGTCCTGGTTTCGATCTGGCGATCCCGGGCTTCGACTACTTCCAGCTGAACTTCTACAACCGTCATACCGAAGGCGACCGCCCGGGAGACAATATCTGGCAGGTCACACCGGTCTGGTCCTACACCATCCCGGTGGGCGATTCGAACATCCTGGTCGATGGTTTCATGGACTGGGTGGTCGACAACGACGTCAACAAAAAAGGCGAATACCACGCCAACCTGCACTTCAATCCACAGGTCAAATACGACTTGGGCAAGGCGCTGAACCTGGGCGAGAAGCAGTTGTACGTGGGTGTCGAGTATGACTACTGGAAAAACAAGTACGGCATCGAAGACAGCCAGGGTTTCAAAACTGATCAGAGCGTGACCAGCTTCCTGGTCAAGGTGCACTTCTGATCCGGCGGCGTCTGTAAGGACGCCATCGCGAGCAGGCTCGCTCCCACATTGGAATGCATTTCAACTGTGGGAGCGAGCCTGCTCGCGAATGGCCGCAACACAAAAAATCTCAAGCCGAAACCACAGGCTCCGCCAACCCGAGGAACCGGCACAACTCCTCGCGCTTGGCCAACGCATCCCTGCGCCCCAAATCAATCAATTCGCTGCAATACCCCGACTCGAACAGCAGATAACTCAGCACCCCCGCCCCGCTCGTCTTGGTCGCCCCCGGCCCGCGCAGAAACAGACGCAGCGCCGCCGGCAACTCCTGCCGATGCCGCGCCGCAATCTCATCGATCGGCTGACTCGGCGAAATCACCAGCACCTCTACCGGCGCCACACCCAGCGCGCGCGTCGGTGTGCCATCGGGCAGCAGATGACTGAACTGATTGAGCCGCTGCAGCAACTCGATGTCACTTTCCAGGCTGTCAATGAACGTGCTGTTGAGCATGTGCCCACCGATCTGCGCCAGGCTTGGCTGCTGGCCGGTGTAGGCGCGTTGCAGTGGTTGTTCCGGGTCGACGCCGCGGGGGTTGCCGCTGACGCCCACTACCAGCACCCGGCTGGCGCCCAGGTGCAGCGCCGGGCTGATCGGTGCCGACTGACGTACCGCGCCGTCGCCGAAATACTCTTCACCGATTTTCACTGGCGCAAATAACAGCGGAATGGCCGAACTGGCCAGCAAGTGATCGACGGTCAATTGAGTGGGGACGCCGATTCGCCGATGGCGCAACCAGGCATTGATGGTGCCGCCGCCCTGATAAAAGGTCACCGCCTGACCGGACTCGTAGCCGAACGCGGTCACCGCAACCGCCTGCAACTGTTTCTGTGCAATAGCCTCGGCAATCCCGCTCATCTGCAGTTTGTCGTCGAGCAATCTGCGCAGCGGCGAACTGTTGAGCAAGGCCACCGGCACCTGAGCGCCAATCCCGAGCAAACTGTGGGTGACAAAACGGCTGGCCTGATGGATCACACCCGGCCAGTCGCTGCGCAGCACCAAATGACTGCGAAAGCCCTGCCAGAAGGCTGTCAGACGTTGAATCGCACCCCGAAAATCCATCGCCCCACTGGCGAGACTGACCGCGTTGATTGCGCCGGCCGAGGTGCCGACGATCACCGGAAACGGATTGCTCGCGCCGACCGGTAACAGCTCGGCAATCGCCGCCAGCACACCCACCTGATAGGCCGCCCGAGCCCCGCCGCCGGAAAGAATCAACCCTGTAACCGGTTCAGCAGGACTCATCGCAACACTCCATGGTGCTTATAAGGACGGTGGTTCAACCGCGTTTTGCGTACAGCTTCGGCTCGCCCGGTGGGCGACTCTTGAAGCGGCGATGAGCCCAAAGGTATTGCTCTGGACATTCGCGCAAGACGCCTTCGACCCATTGGTTGATCCGCAGGCAATCGGCCTCTTCGGTTTCGCCGGGGAAACCCTCGAGCGGTGCATGAATCACCAGTCGATAACCGCTGCCGTCCGCCAGACGTTCCTGAGTGAACGGCACCACCAGCGCCTTGCCCAACCGCGCAAACTTGCTGGTGGCGGTGACGGTAGCAGCCTGAATCCCGAACAGCGGCACGAAGATACTTTGCTTGGCGCCATAGTCCTGATCCGGTGCGTACCAGATTGCCCGGCCTGCGCGCAGCAATTTGAGCATGCCGCGCACGTCGTCACGCTCCACCGCCAGCGAATCGACGTTGTGCCGCTCGCGCCCCATGCGCTGGACGTAGTCGAACAGTGGATTTTTGTGTTCGCGGTACATGCCATCGATGGTGTGCTGCTGGCCGAGCAACGCCGCGCCGATTTCCAGCGTGGTGAAATGAACGGCCATCAGGATCACGCCTTTGCCGTCGCGCTGGGCTTTTTTCAGATGCTCCAACCCTTCGACATGGGCCAGCTTCGCCAGACGCTCGCGCGACCACCACCAGCTCATGGCCATTTCGAAAAACGCGATGCCCGTTGAGCCGAAGTTTTCCTTGAGCAGGCGCTTGCGCTCGGCAGCGGTTTTTTCAGGGAAACACAGTTCCAGATTGCGCTTGGCAATGCGCCGTCTGTCGCCCGCTACTCGATACATCAATGCACCCAGGGCGCGACCGATCGACAGCAACGCCGGATACGGCAGCTGGACAATCAGCCACAACAGCCCCAAGCCACACCACAGCGGCCAAAAACGTGGAGATAGAAATGCTGTTCGAAAACGCGGGCGTTCCATTAAAGGTTCCGGAAAGACAATGGCCGCGCATTCTACATCGTTCGACCCGGCTTGCGGCTCGCGGGCGTTCTCGTTATAAGTCTCGGCACTTTTAGTGACAAGTCGTTGTATGCCGACCATGAGCCAAACCGAACCGCTAGACCAAGATCCCGTGTTCCAGCTGAAGGGCAGCATGCTCGCCATTACGGTGCTGGAACTGGCTCGTAACGACCTCGAGAACCTCGATCGTCAACTGGCCGCCAAGGTCGCCCAGGCGCCTAACTTCTTCAGTAACGCGCCACTGGTGCTGGCCCTGGACAAACTTCCGGCCGGCGAAGGCGCAGTCGATCTGCCGGGCCTGATGCGCGTCTGCCGCCAGCATGGCCTGCGCACCCTGGCAATCCGTGCCAGCCGCATCGAAGACATTGCCGCGGCCATCGCGGTCGACCTGCCGGTGCTGCCACCGTCCGGCGCCCGTGAGCGTCCGTTGGACCCGTTCGAAGGCCAAGTCCAGAAAAAACCGGAAAAACCGCCGGAGCCGACGATCAAGCCAACGAAAATCATCACCTCGCCCGTACGCGGTGGGCAGCAGATTTATGCCCAGGGCTGCGATCTGGTGGTGATCTCCTCGGTCAGTCCGGGGGCGGAACTTCTCGCCGATGGCAACATCCATGTATACGGCCCGATGCGTGGTCGAGTGTTGGCCGGCGTCAAAGGCGACACGAAAGCCAGGATTTTCTGTCAGCAAATGAGCGCTGAACTGGTCTCCATCGCAGGCCACTACAAGGTTTCGGAGGATCTGCGTCGCGACCCTTTGTGGGGCGCGGGCGTACAGGTCAGCCTGTCGGGCGATGTGTTGAACATCATTCGGCTTTAACGGATACTGCCGCATTTTCCAAACATCTCTAAAACGTAGCGAAAACGGCTCAAACGAAGTAGGAAAAAGGCCATAAGCAGTGTTTACCCGAGGTAAGCGCCGTTCTGGACCGAATTCCAGCCAAGGCTGTCCGACTGCAGTAGTTTTTCTAGAGATGTTTTTCAGGGGCTAAATGTCCTTTTTCCTTAGGGGTGAAACACCTTGGCCAAGATTCTCGTGGTTACATCCGGCAAGGGTGGTGTGGGTAAGACCACCACCAGTGCTGCTATCGGTACCGGCCTCGCACTGCGCGGCCACAAAACAGTTATCGTCGACTTCGACGTCGGTTTGCGTAATCTCGACCTGATCATGGGTTGCGAGCGCCGCGTGGTGTATGACTTCGTCAACGTGGTAAACGGCGAAGCCAACCTGCAACAAGCCCTGATCAAAGACAAACGCCTGGAAAACCTCTACGTACTGGCCGCCAGTCAGACCCGCGACAAAGACGCGCTGACCGTCGAAGGCGTGGAAAAAGTGTTGATGGCGCTGAAAGAAGACTTCGAATACGTGGTCTGCGACTCTCCGGCCGGCATCGAAAAAGGCGCCCACCTGGCCATGTACTTCGCAGACGAAGCGATTATCGTGACCAACCCGGAAGTGTCCTCGGTTCGTGACTCGGACCGCATGCTCGGCCTGCTGGCCAGCAAATCGCGCCGCGCTGAAAAGGGCGAAGAGGCGATCAAGGAACACCTGCTGCTGACCCGCTACAACCCGCAACGGGTCAGTGACGGCGAGATGCTCGGTGTCGAAGACGTCAAAGAGATTCTGGCGGTCGCCCTGCTGGGTGTCATTCCGGAATCCCAAGCGGTACTCAAAGCTTCCAACTCGGGCGTGCCAGTCATTCTCGACGACCAGAGCGATGCCGGTCAGGCATACAGCGATGCGGTCGATCGTCTGCTGGGCAAAGCCGTGGAGCATCGTTTTCTCGATGTAACGAAGAAGGGATTCTTCGAGCGCCTGTTTGGAGGTAGATAATGAATCTTTTTGACTTCTTTCGTGCCAGCAAAAAGGTCAACACCGCGTCGGTAGCGAAAGAGCGTCTGCAGATCATCGTGGCGCACGAACGCGGCCAGCGCAGTACACCGGACTACCTGCCAGCCTTGCAGAAGGAATTGGTCGAGGTCATCCGCAAGTACGTCAATATCGGGTCCGATGACGTGCACGTCGCTCTGGAAAACCAGGGCAGCTGCTCGATTCTGGAACTCAATATCACCCTGCCAGATCGCTAGTCGATCAGACAGGAGCCACGGCGGTTCAGGCTTGCGCTCCTGTGGGAGCCGAGCTTGCTCGCGATAGCATCACCTCGGTTTATCAGATAGACCGAGTTGCCTGCATCGCGAGCAAGCTCGGCTCCTACAGAGTGTGGAGGCCTGAGCCGCCGTTGGCGTTTGTTACGAGGCTGTTTTAATGCCGCTGTCCAACATCCGCATCATCCATCAGGACGCCGCCGTACTGGTGGTGAACAAACCGACCCTGCTGCTCTCCGTCCCTGGCCGGGCTGATGACAACAAGGATTGCCTGATTACCCGCCTGCAAGAAAACGGTTACCCGGAAGCACGAATCGTCCATCGTCTGGACTGGGAAACCTCGGGCATTATTCTGTTGGCCCGTGATCCGGACACCCATCGCGAGCTGTCTCGGCAATTTCACGACCGCGAAACCGAAAAGGCCTACACCGCCCTGTGCTGGGGACAACCGGAACTGGACAGTGGCAGCATCGATCTGCCCTTACGCTACGATCCGCCGACCAAGCCACGCCATGTGGTGGACCATGAATTCGGCAAACATGCCCTGACCTTCTGGCGGGTATTGGAGCGTTGCGGCGACTGGTGTCGTGTCGAATTGACGCCAATCACCGGCCGCTCCCATCAGTTGCGCGTGCACATGCTTTCCATCGGCCACCCACTGCTGGGTGACGGACTGTATGCCCACGAGCAAGCGCTGGCGGCCTGGCCACGACTCTGTTTGCACGCGAGCATGCTGAGCTTCACTCACCCGCAAAGCGGCGAACGCTTGCGCTTCGAGTGCCCTGCTCCTTTTTAAGCAACCGCCGAACCAAAAACCGCCCTTCCATTGAAGGGCGTTTTTTATTTCTTGTTACAAATCGCCGTGAAAATGACGTGAAATTATTGTCATGAATTTGTAATGAAACGTAAAATGCCAGCACTTTGATATCAGGCAGGAAGCCCTCGTGCTCAGCAACAAGACATTTCAAGACGACTACCCGTTCACCTTCTGCCTGTTCAACACCACGCTACACCTTAGCGAGCAACCTTCGCCCGAAGTACAACAGGCGCTTGAACAGCTCATACATAAACGACGCGCCCACAAACTCACCCGTGCAAGTGCGCCGCTTGCCTCCGGCAATACGCCACTGTTCGCCAAGGTCCAGCCGCTGGATACCCTGAAGGCAAAAGTACGCGTGACCTTTGGCAAGCCACAGCGCAATGGTCGATTCGACTGGCCGCTGGAAGAATTGATCAATACGCTCGAAGCGCAGCGCCGTGGCGTACAAATGCCGCCTCTGCAAGGGTTCGGTTACACCAAGGACCGACTGGGCCTGACCCAGGAATACTTCATTATCACGCGCCTGCTCGACGATCATATCGACGGCGTGCAATGGCTTAAACGCAACCCGGACAGCGTCGAAACATTCGTTCTCGACGCCTTCGAATTGCTGAGTTCCTTGTCGCGCAAAAACATCACGCACATGGATTTCTGGGCTGGCAACATCATGATCCCGCAAACACCACAAACTCCGCTCAAAGCCATCGACTTTGAAAACTGCTTTGCCGGCCAGACAAACCATCAAAGCGAAACCCTGGGTTTTCAACTGGGCTTCTTCTATCGCCGGGACATTTACAAGCTCATCACCGAAGCCGCCTATGACCGACTGGTGGACGAGTACATTCGACAGATCCCGGGGATATCGAAGGAAAAATTCAACGAGGTATACCTCGCGAGCAAACATGAATATGTGGGCCGCAAGCAACGCCGCGAAGTGTTCCTCAATGGCAACCTGATCACCGGTTGACTCGCCCTCTTCGCCAATCGGCAGCTGGCGCACGTTGAACGGCATTGTCGCTGCAATGCCGTGAGCCAATACGTTAAACTCGCGCCATTGCTGTCTGGAGCTACTTATGCGCGAAGAGTTGAACCAAGGCCTGATTGACTTCCTCAAGGCCTCCCCTACCCCATTCCACGCCACCGCCAGCCTTGTTCAGCGCCTGGAAGCGGCGGGCTATCAACGCCTTGACGAGCGCGAGCCATGGGCCACCGAAGCCAACGGTCGTTACTACGTCACCCGTAACGACTCGTCGATCGTCGCGTTCAAGATGGGCCGTCATTCGCCCCTGCACGGCGGCATTCGCCTGGTTGGCGCACACACCGACAGCCCGTGCCTGCGGGTCAAACCCCAGCCGGAGCTGCAACGTCAGGGTTTCTGGCAACTGGGCGTCGAAGTCTATGGCGGCGCACTGCTGGCGCCATGGTTCGACCGCGACCTGTCCCTGGCCGGCCGCGTGACCTTCCGCCGTGACGGCAAGGTCGAGAGCCAGTTGGTCGACTTCAAGGCGCCGATCGCCATCATCCCGAACCTGGCCATTCACCTGAACCGTGAAGCCAACATGGGCTGGGCGATCAACGCCCAGACCGAACTGCCGCCGATCCTCGCGCAATTTGCCGGTGATGAGCGCGTGGACTTCCGCGCCGTGCTCACCGATCAACTCGCCCGCGAACATGGCTTGAACGCCGACGTGGTGCTGGACTATGAGCTGAGCTTCTACGACACCCAAAGCGCTGCGGTCATTGGCCTGCATGGCGATTTCATTGCAGGGGCGCGCCTGGACAACCTGCTGTCGTGCTACGCCGGCCTGCAAGCCTTGCTGACCACCGAAACCGAAGAAACCTGCGTACTGGTCTGCAACGATCACGAAGAAGTCGGTTCCTGCTCGGCCTGCGGCGCCGATGGCCCGATGCTGGAGCAGACGCTGCGTCGCCTGCTGCCTGAAGGCGATGAGTTCGTGCGCACTATCCAGAAATCCCTGTTGGTCTCGGCAGACAACGCCCACGGCGTGCACCCCAACTACGCCGACAAGCACGATGCCAATCACGGTCCGAAACTCAATGCCGGCCCGGTAATCAAGGTCAACAGCAACCAGCGCTACGCCACCAACAGCGAAACCGCCGGGTTCTTCCGTCACCTGTGCATGGCCGAAGAAGTGCCGGTACAGAGCTTCGTGGTGCGCAGCGACATGGGTTGCGGCTCGACCATCGGCCCGATCACCGCCAGCCACTTGGGCGTGCGCACCGTCGACATCGGCCTGCCAACCTTCGCCATGCACTCGATCCGTGAACTGTGCGGCAGCCATGACCTGGCACACCTGGTCAAAGTGCTGAGCGCGTTTTACGCCTGCCGCGAACTGCCGTAGCTCGTGCAGGAGCATGGCTTGCCAGCGATGGCGATCTTAAGGAAGCCATCGCTGGCATGCCATGCTCCTACAGGTGTTCACCACCGATCGCTCAAAAGCCACCTAGACTTTAACTACCCCCTTTCGACAAGGCAGTCGCTCATGATCTCGTTGTCTTCGTTTCACGCCATGCTGATTCCGATTCTTGCCGGGATGATCATGCTGGCAATCGGTTTCAATTTTCGCGACAAGAACGCCGGCGTTTTCGCGATGTGGATCGGCATGCTGATGATCCTCGCCACCGTGGTTTTCAAGATCCTCGCCAAACTCAACGAATAAATCCTCGCCCCTGGCTCGCATTGATTTTGACGGGCTCGTACACTCGGTCGATCCGCTCATCCCGAGGTTGACCGCCTAGTGTTCGCTCGTCTTTTTGCCCTGCCGTGTTTATTCCTTGTCTGCCTCATGACGCTGCTGCCGACGGCACCCGCCCAGGCGGTCGGCTTGCCCAGCCTGCTCAACAGCTCGGCAAAACAGCCGGAGGCGCAAGAGCCCTTGGGGCAATCCCTGGACGAAGTGATCAAGTCGCTGGAGAACGATCAGCAACGCACCAAACTGCTGGCGGATTTGAAGAAGCTGCGCGACGCCACCAAAAAGGCCCAGCCAGTCACCGAAGTAGGCGTCCTGGGACTGATCGGCGGCACCCTGGCCAGTTTCGAAAAACAGTTTTCAGGCGCAGACAGCCCTCTCACTCGCTGGTCCGAAGAGCTCAAACTGGCTCAGGATGAACTGACGGCACTGGCGCTGCCGGCCAATGAATGGCTGCCGATCATCTTTGCCTTCGCCATGATCCTGATGGTCTGGAGCTTGCTGGCCGCGGCGCTGATCTGGGTCAGCCACCGAGTACGCATGCGCTTTGGCCTGACCGAAGAACTGCCGCAGCACCCCAAGGCCCTGGACATGTTGCGCTTCGCCCTGCGCAAACTCGGGCCGTGGCTGATTGCTTTGGTCATGACGGTCTACATGAGCTACGCCCTGCCTTCATCATTGGGCAAAAGTCTGGCCATGGTGCTGGCTTATGCGCTGGTGGTTGGCACCTGTTTTTCGGCAATCTGCGTGATCGCCTTTTCGGTGCTCGACGGCCCACACCGCCACCGCGCCCTATACATCCTGCGGCATCAAGCCTTTCGGCCGCTGTGGCTGATCGGCAGTTTCGCCGCCTTCGGTGAAGCCCTGAGCGATCCGCGACTGGTCGAAAGCCTTGGCAGTCATCTGGCGCACACCGCCGCGACGGTCGCCAACGTACTGGCGGCATTGTTCACGGGGCTGTTCATCCTGCGGTTCCGTCGTCCCATCGCCCACTTGATCCGCAACCAGCCGCTGTCCCGACGCCTGACCCGCCGAGCCCTCAGCGACACCATCGAAATTCTCGGGACCTTCTGGTACATGCCGGCGCTGGTGCTGGTGGGGATTTCGCTGTTCGCCACGTTCGTCTCGGCCGGCGATACCAGCACCGCGCTGCGTCAGTCGCTGATCTGCACCGTGCTGCTGGTGTTGTGCATGGTCATCAACGGCTTGGTACGCCGCCATTCACTCAAACCACAGCGCAGCGTGAAGCGTCATGCACTGTATTCGGATCGTCTGAAAAGCTTCTTCTACACACTCGCCCACCTGGTGGTGTGGCTGGCGTTCATCGAACTCGGCCTGCGGGTCTGGGGCATGTCGCTGATCCGCTTCACTGAAGGCGAAGGCCATGAAGTCAGCGTCAAACTGTTCAGCCTCGGCGGCACGCTGATTTTTGCCTGGCTGATCTGGATTCTCAGCGACACCGCCGTGCACCACGCCCTCACCCGTTCGCGCAAAGGTCTGGCGAATGCCCGCGCGCAGACGATGATGCCGTTGATTCGCAACGTCTTGTTCGTGGCGATTTTCATCATTGCGCTGATCGTCGCCCTGGCAAACATGGGCATGAACGTCACGCCATTGCTGGCCGGTGCCGGCGTGATCGGTCTGGCCATCGGTTTCGGTGCACAGTCGCTGGTGGCGGACCTGATCACCGGGCTGTTCATCATCATCGAAGACTCGCTGGCCATCGACGACTACGTGGACGTTGGCGGCCACCTGGGCACCGTCGAAGGGCTGACCATTCGTACCGTGCGCCTGCGGGACATTGACGGCATCGTCCACACCATTCCGTTCAGCGAAATCAAAAGCATCAAGAACTACTCCCGGGAGTTCGGCTACGCGATTTTCCGGGTGGCGATACCTTCCAACATGGACATCGATAACGCGATCAAACTGATGCGCGACGTCGGCCAGAAGATGCGCACCGACCCACTGCAACGGCGCAACATCTGGTCGCCACTGGAGATTCAGGGTGTCGAGAGTTTCGAGTCAGGCAACGCGATACTCCGCGCCCGGTTCAAGACCGCGCCGATCAAGCAATGGGAAGTGTCCCGAGCGTTCAACCTGTCACTCAAGCGACACCTGGACGAAGCCGGACTCGACCTGGCGACGCCACGCATGAGCGTGCAGGTGATCACGGCAGGCGGAGGATCAGTGACGGAGTAACCCGGTAGCGTTGTGGCTCGCCACAACTACAAACGGCAGGCAAAAAAAATCCCCGAACCAGTCGGGGATTTTTTATGTTCGATCAATCAGCCCGAGAGCGGATCAATCTTCGCGATAGCGACGCAGCTTCAACTGCTTACCAGCAACGCGAGTGTCCTTCAGTTTGGTCAGCAGACGCTCCAGACCATCTTCCGGCAGCTCAACGAGGCTGAAGCTGTCACGCACCTGGATGCGACCGATTGCTTCGCGAGCCAGACCACCCTCATTGAGGATAGCGCCCAGCAGGTTCTTGGCAGCGATACCATCACGCGCACCCAGCGCGGTACGGCAACGAGCACGACCTTCGGCCAATGGAACCGGAGCACGACGCTCACGATCACCACGGTCCGGACGATCACCGGTACGCTCTGGACGATCGCCACGCGGTGCGTTGTTCGGCACCAGTGGACGTTCTTTCTCGATGGCAGCCAGGGTCAACGCCTGAGCGTTGGTTGCCTTGCGCAGCAGAGCAGCGGCCAGTGCACGCGGGGTGCAACCGATGTCGGCAGTCAGGCGATCCAGCAGATCACCGTGAGTCGATTCGGCATCAGCCACCAGCGGCGACAGGCTGTTGGTCAGTTTCTTGATGCGGGCATCGAGAACAGCCTGAGCGTCCGGCAGGCGAACTTCGGCAACTTTCTGACCGGTTACACGCTCGATCACTTGCAGCATGCGGCGCTCACGTGGAGTCACCAGCAGCAGTGCACGACCTTCGCGACCGGCACGGCCGGTACGGCCGATACGGTGAACGTAGGACTCTGGATCGTACGGCATGTCAACGTTGAACACGTGAGTGATGCGCGGAACGTCCAGACCACGAGCAGCAACGTCGGTCGCCACAACGATGTCCAGACGGCCATCCTTGAGGGATTCGATCACGCGCTCACGTTGGTTCTGAGCAATGTCACCGTTCAGCGCAGCGGCTTTGTAGCCTTTGGCTTCCAGGGCACTGGCCAGGTCCAGGGTCGCTTGCTTGGTGCGCACGAACATGATCAGGGCATCGAAGTCTTCAACTTCCAGCAGGCTCAATACAGCCGAGGTCTTCTGGTCAGCGTGAACCAACAGGTGAGCCTGTTCGATCGCGGTAACGGTCTGAGTCTTGGTCTGGATCTTCACGTGTTGCGGATCGCGCAGATGGCGCTCGGCAATGGCACGGATCGACTGCGGCAAGGTAGCCGAGAACAATACGGTCTGACGGGTTGGAGGCAAGGCCTTGAAGATAACTTCGAGGTCGTCCATGAAACCCAGTTTGAGCATTTCGTCCGCTTCGTCGAGAACCAGGTGGTTCACGGTCGACAGAACTTTTTCGTCGCGACGCAGGTGGTCGCACAGACGGCCCGGAGTGGCGACAACGATCTGTGCGCCATTACGGATTGCTTTCAGTTGTGGACCCATAGGGGCGCCGCCGTAAACGGCCACAACGGTAACGCCCGGCATTTGCTTGGCGTAGGTTTCGAAAGCGGTTGCTACTTGCAGCGCCAACTCACGGGTTGGCGCCAGGATCAGGGCTTGCGGCTCGCGCTTAGCAGGATCGATGCGATGCAGGATCGGCAGGGCGAACGCGGCGGTTTTACCCGTACCGGTTTGCGCCTGACCAATCATGTCGTGACCGGCCATGATGATCGGGATCGATTGCTGCTGAATAGCCGAAGGTTCTTCGTAGCCAGTCGCAATGACGGCTGCAAGAATATTCGGATTAAGATTAAAAGCGGCGAAGCCGCCGGTTTCCTGGGTCATGGGTCTGCCTCTAAGTGCATCCGCAAAGACCCATGCTCCAAAGCTGCGCATGCCGTGTAAGACTCAAGAGTCGCCCTGGCTGCTTTGTCGGCGGGGATTTGCGAAAACGAATGAATGAAAAAGATTCGTCAAGGGAGAGTCCGCTGTGCGGACGTGCAGCCGAAGCTGACTTCGGGGAATTGCGCTACCTAAACGCGGCCCGGTTAAAGGCCGGCGCGCACTATACCGGAATTCGCTCAAAAAGGGAGCTTTATTTGTCGGAAAACTGCCGTGTACAGCGTTCTGTCACACGCTTTGCAGACAATCGGGCAACAGTCTATTTTTCAAAGGCCCAGCCCTGCTGACGATCGCGCTAAAACGGTTCACCCTTGTGACGCAGACCTGCCGTCCGACACCTCCTTCCCCGCCCGAGGAAATGCACCATGAATCAGCCCTGCTCCAGTCGTGTGAGCCGTGAACGGCACGGTCATGTCCTGATGATCGGCCTGGATCGAGTGGCCAAACGCAACGCCTTCGATCTCGACCTGCTCAATGAACTGAGCCTGGCCTATGGCGAGTTCGAGGCCGACAGCGAAGCGCGGGTGGCGGTGGTGTTCGGCCATGGTGAGCATTTCACCGCAGGGCTCGACCTGGTCAGTGCCAGCGCGGCCCTGGCTGACGGCTGGCAGGCACCGCCCGGCGGCTGCGATCCGTGGGGGGTATTCGCCGGTCCCAGAGTGAGCAAACCGGTGATTGTCGCCGCGCAAGGCTACTGCCTGACCATTGGTATCGAATTGATGCTGGCCGCCGATATCAACCTGTGCGCCAGCAACACCCGCTTCGCCCAGAAAGAAGTGCAACGCGGGCTCTTCCCGTTCGGCGGTGCCACGTTGCGCCTGCATCAGGTCGCTGGCTGGGGCAATGCCATGCGCTGGCTGCTGACCGGCGATGAGTTCGATGCCCATGAGGCGTTGCACCTGGGGTTGGTGCAGGAAGTCATGGCCAGCGAGGACCTGCTGCCACGGGCGATGGCGCTGGCTGAGCGGATTGCCCGGCAGGCGCCGCTTGGGGTTCAGGCGACGTTGATGTCAGCAAGGCAGGCGCGTTATGAAGGGGAAACAGCGGCGGCTCAGGCATTGCCACCGATGGTGAAGAGGTTGCTGACCAGCGAGGATGCCAAGGAAGGCGTGCGGTCGATGATCGAGAAGCGACCCGGCGTGTTCAAAGGCTGCTGACTGCCCACCTGTGGTGAGGGGATTTATCCCCTCACCACAGTACCTCGCGAGCCTTCACGTCGCCGGGCGGATTGCCTTGATCAACGACTGCAACGAATACCCCAACCGCGGCGCCAGCCCTTCGGCGCGGGCGATCAAGCCGTCCATGTCCAGTTCCTGATCCAGCTCCGAAGGCACGAGCAGAATCACATTGCCCTCCTTCACCGGCAGTTCCCAGTAATGCCGGTGATAGAGCCCGCGAAACAATGCGGCGCCCAACGGTTTGCCATCATCGGTGGCCCACTGATTGATCACCAGCCAACCACCCGGGTTCAGGCGTTTCTGACAGTTTTCCAGGAAATTCCACGCCAGATGCCCGACACCCGGCCCGACATCGGTATAGAGGTCGACAAAAATCAGATCCGCCGGCTCAGCGGTATCGAGCAGCTCCAGCGCATCGCCCACCCGGATATACAGCCGCGGATCGTCATCCAGCCCAAGATATTCAATGGCCAGGCGCGGCACGTCAGGGCGCAGCTCGATGGCTTCGACGTCTTCCAGCGGCAAGAACTTGAGGCAGGCCTGGGTCAGTGTGCCGGCACCGAGGCCGAGGAACAGCGCGGTTTCCGGCTGCTCGTGGCACAACGCGCCAATCAGCATCGCCCGGGTGTAATCGTATTCGAGCCAGCTCGGGTCAGCCGTGAACACGCAGCTCTGTTCGATGGCATCACCGAACTCGAGAAAACGGTAATCGGCCACTTCCAGCACGCGAATCACGCCGAACTCATCCTGTACCTCGGCGAGCAGATGCTCGACGCGCTCCTCAGTCATTTCGTCTCCTGATCGTTACCGGGCCCGGCAACGTAATAAACCGCAGGGTTGAAGCGGCAAAAGCGCGATTGTCCGCGAAGCGACGGGAACAGGTCACGCACTAATTGCTGATAACATGACCGTCCGAGCGTAAAACACTAGAGACCGTGATGAGCCAACCCTGGAGCCCTGACAGCTGGCGCGCCCTGCCGATCCAGCAACAACCCCAATACCCCGACGCGGCGCATTTGCTGCACGTCGAGCAAACGCTGGCCAGTTATCCGCCGCTGGTGTTTGCCGGTGAAGCCCGGGAGTTGCGCCGTCAGTTTGCCGAAGTGACCCAGGGCCGCGCGTTTCTGCTGCAGGGCGGCGATTGTGCCGAAAGCTTCGCCGAGTTCTCCGCCGCGAAAATCCGCGACACCTTTAAAGTCCTGCTGCAAATGGCGATCGTCATGACCTTCGCCGCCGGTTGCCCGGTGGTCAAGGTCGGGCGCATGGCCGGGCAGTTCGCCAAGCCGCGTTCGGCCAACGATGAAACCATCGACGGCGTCACCTTGCCGGCCTACCGTGGCGACATCGTCAACGGCATCGGCTTCGACGAAAAAAGCCGCGTGCCGGACCCGGAGCGCTTGCTCCAGTCCTACCACCAGTCCACCGCGACCCTGAACCTGTTGCGCGCCTTCGCCCAGGGCGGTTTTGCCGACCTGCATCAGGTGCACAAGTGGAACCTGGACTTCATCGCCAACTCGGCACTGGCCGAGAAGTACAGCCATCTGGCCGATCGCATCGATGAAACCCTGGCGTTCATGCGCGCCTGCGGCATGGACAGCTCGCCGCAACTGCGCGAAACCAGTTTCTTCACCGCCCACGAAGCGCTGTTGCTGAACTATGAAGAAGCCTTCGTGCGTCGCGACAGCCTGACCAACGATTACTACGATTGCTCGGCACACATGCTGTGGATCGGCGACCGCACCCGTCAGCTCGACGGCGCTCACGTCGAGTTCCTGCGGGGCGTGAACAATCCAATCGGGGTCAAAGTCGGCCCGAGCATGAACCCCGAAGACCTGATTCGCCTGATCGATGTGCTCAACCCGGACAACGATCCGGGCCGTCTGAACCTGATTGCGCGGATGGGTGCGAACAAGGTCGGCGACCACCTGCCGCAACTGATCCGTGCCGTGCAGCGTGAAGGCAAGCAGGTGCTGTGGAGTTCCGATCCGATGCACGGCAACACCATCAAGGCCAGCAGCGGCTACAAGACCCGCGACTTTGCGCAGATTCTTGGTGAGGTGAAGCAGTTCTTCCAGGTTCACGAAGCGGAAGGCACGTATGCCGGCGGCATCCACATCGAGATGACCGGACAGAATGTCACTGAGTGCATTGGTGGCGCGCGGCCAATTACCGAAGACGGGTTGTCGGATCGGTATCACACCCATTGCGACCCGCGGATGAATGCCGATCAGTCGCTGGAGTTGGCGTTTTTGATTGCTGAAACCCTGAAGCAAGTCCGCCGCTAAATCGCAGCGCCTCCTTCGCGAGCAAGCCCGCTCCCACATTGATTCTGTGTTGTTCACAAATCCAGTGTGGGAGCGGGCTTGCTCGCGAAGGGGCCAGCTCAGTCACTATCAATCTGTGCCAATGCCACCCGCAACCGCGCCGCACTCGCCCGCGGGCAATTCAACTGAACCCGCTCAAGCCCCAGCCAATCCGCCATTCGCCGCAGATTGACCGCCAACGCCAGCATCCCCTCGTCATCCAGCCCCGGCTCTTCCTCATGCACAGCGTGCACCGCCAGCCTGCCCTGCGCCCGCTCGGCGCGCAGATCCACCCGCGCGGCAATCCGTTCATTGTGCAAAAACGGCAAAACATAGTAGCCGTAGACCCGCTTGTCCTGCGGCGTATAGATCTCCAACCGATAGCGAAAATCGAACAGACGCTCGGTGCGACTGCGCTCCCAGATCAGTGAGTCGAAGGGTGAAAGCAAGGCGCTGGCCTCGACCTTGCGCGGCACTGTCGGCTCAGGCAGACAATAGGCCGGTTGCCGCCAGCCCTGGACTTCACACGCCAGCAATTCACCCGCCTCCACCAGTTCCGTCAAACGCGGGCGGGCATCACCGGGACTCAGGCGAAAGTAATCGCGCAGGTCTTTTTCTGTTCCGACGCCCAACGCTGTCGCGGCATGCAGCAACAGGCCGCGCTGGGCCTCGGCCTCACTCAGCAGCGGCTGCGCAAGAATCGTCGAAGGAATCACCCGCTCCGGCAGATCATAAAGCCGCTCGAACCCGCGCCGGCCGGCCACGGTCACTTCACCGGCGGCGAACAACCATTCCAGCGCATGTTTTTCCGCGCTCCAGTCCCACCAGGGCCCTGCCCGTTCCTGACGGGTCGACAGGCTGCCGGCACCCAGCGCGCCCAGTTCCTGAACCGAGGCCAGCACCCGGCGAATCGTGTCCTGCTGCTCACGACCGAAACGTGCCAGTTGCTGGTAGATATCCTCGCCACGGGTCGCGCGCAGCATGCGCCAGCGCATCAACGGGTACATCGACAAGGGCAGCAACGAGGCTTCATGCCCCCAATATTCGAAGAGCGTGCGCCGCCGGCCCGAACTCCAGGCAGCCTGGTCGAGCAAGTCGGATGAGTAATTGCCGAGGCGGGAAAACAAGGGAAGGTAGTGCGAACGCACCAATGCATTGACCGAATCGATCTGCAGAATGCCCAGCCGCTCGATCAGACGATTGAGCTGAACCGGTTTGATCGCCACTGGCGGCTGGCGCCCGTTGAACCCTTGGGCGGCCAGCGCCAGACGCCGAGCCTGTTTGATGGAAAAGGACAGTGTTGCGCGCATGAACATCTCCTTGTCTGCTCGCAACCTACCTCACCGGAAGACGGTTTGTGTAGTTGTGCATTACTCATTTGTGCATCGGGTCATTCCAAAACGGTTTGACCGACTCGAACTCCACATCCGCACGACTCATGCCGATGTCCTTCAGTGCTTCATCGCTCAGACTCGCCAACAACTCGCGCTCCCGGTGAAGTTCGTACCAGCGACTGAATTTGTGCAGCAGATCGGATACCAGGTGGATCGAGTGCTTTTCTACTGCTGGATATTCATGTTGACCTTTCATCTTGTTGCCCTCCGTTTGGATGGCTCAAGTGTCGCGCTGGGGCTAAGATCAATCCAACGAATGTTTCTTATGTAATACATCTCGGAGATTGATGAATGTCTGCCTACCCGAGTATCGACACCGAAGTGCTGCGCACCTTTGTTGCCATCGCCGACCAGGGCGGTTTTACCCGTGCCGGCGAGTTGGTCAACCGCACTCAGTCCGCCGTGAGCATGCAGATGAAGCGGCTGGAAGAGGATGTGGTGCAGCGTCAATTGTTCCAGCGTGACGGACGACAGGTGCGGCTGACAGCGGAGGGCCAGGTGTTGCTCGGCTATGCCCGGCGCATCCTCAAGCTGCACAGCGAAGTGTTCAATACGTTGCGCGAGCCGCACATGGTCGGCATGGTGCGCATCGGAACGCCGGACGATTACGTGATGCGTTTTTTACCGGGGATTCTGCGGCGATTTGCCCAGACGTATCCGCTGATCCAGATCGAGGTGCACTGCGAATCATCAAAACAATTGCTGTTGCGCCAGGACCTGGACTTGACCATCGTCACCCGCGAGCCGGGCAATGAAATCGGCCAGTTACTGCGCAAAGAGCATTTTGTCTGGGCCGAGGCGCAATGTTTCAGCGCCCACGAGCAAACGCCGTTGCCACTGGCGATGTTCAACAGTGATTGTTTCTGCCGCTTATGGGCCTGCAATGCGCTGGACGCCATGGGTCGCGATTACCGCGTGGCGTACAACAGCGACAGCCTGTCGGCGATCATGGCGGTGGTCAGCGCCGGACTGGCGGTCACCGCGCAACTCGAAAGCCTGATCACGCCCGACATGCGCATTCTAGGTGAAGCCGAAGACCTGCCGATCCTGCCCGAGGCCAGCATCATGCTGGTGCGCAACCTGCACAACCCGTCGCCGATCACTGAGTGCCTGGCCGAGCACATTGTCGAAGGCTTCAAACTTTAAGGGCGAGCATCACCGCGCAGAACACCAGAAAGCCACAGAACAACCCGCGCAGCAGTCGCTCCGGCAGTGCGTGGGCGATCCTCACACCCCAACTGATGCTCATCAGACCGCCAACCGCCAAGGGCAAGCCGATCATCCAGTCCACCTGATGGTGCACTGCGTAAGTCACCAGCGTGACACCCGTGCTCGGCAATGCCAGCGCCAGCGACAAACCCTGCGCAACCACCTGACTGGTGCCGAACAGACTGGTCAGCACTGGCGTTGCGACCACTGCCCCGCCCACGCCAAACAACCCGCCCATGGTGCCGGAGGCGGCGCCGAGCACGCCCAGCCATGGCCATGAGTAATTCATCTGCGCAGATACTGGTGCGTTGGCGCAGAACATTCGCACCAGGTTGTAGGCCGACAGCGCAATCAGGAACGCGACAAATCCGACGCGCATGGTTTGCGCATCAATGCCCACCGCCCAGATCGAACCGATCCAGGCAAAACAGAACCCCATCGAAGCCAATGGCAGCGCGTGGCGCAATTCAATGCGATTACGCTGGTGGTAACGCCACAGCGCCAGCATCACGTTAGGCACCACCATGACCAGCGCCGTGCCCTGGGCAATCTGCTGATCGAGGCCGAACAACACGCCCAGCAACGGAATCGCGATCAAACCACCGCCAATGCCGAACAACCCACCGAGGGTTCCCAGGGCGGCGCCAAACACCAGGTACATCAAAAACTCAATCACAGGCGATTTTCCCTTCACGTCAGGCTATTCATCCTACGCAGTCGGCGCTGGCGGGGAAACGCACAGCAACGCACAATGGCTGTGCCAACTTCGCACAAGCGCAGACGACACCATGAACCCCAATCAATTGACCGAACAACTGGGTCTGTTCCTCGACGTGCTGGAAACCGGCAGTTTTTCCGCCGCGTCCCGCCGCCACCCGCTGACCCCTTCGGCGGTGGCTCGGCGCATCGACAGCCTGGAAAACGCCGTCGGCAGCCAGTTGTTCATTCGCAGCACCCACGCCGTGCGCGCTACCCCGGCGGGTTTAGCGTTTGCCGAGCGCGCGCGGCGGATCGTGGCCGAACTGCGGCTGGCTCGGGCTGAGGCGGTATCGTTGAGCAGCGCACCGGAAGGCTTGATTCGGATCGATGCACCGGCAGCCTTCGGACGGCGACATCTGGCGCCGGTGATTGCCGACTTTCTAATGCTCTACCCCGGCCTCGATGTGCAGTTGCACCTGATCGACAGTTTTGTCGACATGCAGGGTTTGAATCTGGGCAAGGTCGATCTGGTGCTGCGCGCCGGGCAAATGGCCGATACCCGGCTGGTGGCCACGCCGCTGGCGAGCATGGTGCGCATCGCCTGTGCCAGCCCCGGGTATTTGCAACGGCGTGGTGTGCCGACCGATCCGGCGCAGCTGATTGAGCATGATGGCCTCGACTGGGATGGCCTGGCTCCGCCGTTCGCCTGGCGTTTCGAGCGGGACGGGCAGTTGCACTTGCACCGCCCTGCGCGCATCCGCATGAGTGCCAACAATGCCGAGGCTTTGGTTTGCGGCGCATTGGCCGGGCTGGGTATCGCACACTTGCCAACCTGGTTGGCCAGCGAATACCTGTTACGCGGTGAACTGCTTCCGCTGTTCTGCGAACACGGCCTGCCACCCCCGGAAACGACCGGCATTTATGCCTTGCGTCTTGAACAACAACCCAATCCCCGCAGCCGCTTATTGCTGGAATACCTGAAGACCCGCTTCAGCCCGATCCCGCCGTGGGATCTGGCCCTGCAAAGTACCCTCGACCGGCACTAGGCTAAAATTGTCTGGTGCATTAAAGATTCGCCCGCTAGATTTATGACGATCACTGATCAAGGCTTCGAAATGACCACCGAGCGCAACACCCCGGATAACTGCGACGACCTGCTGCTGGATAATCAGGCCTGCTTCGCCCTGCATTCCACCTCGCTGCTGATGACCAAGGTCTACAAGCCGCTGTTGCAAGCACTGGGCCTGACCTATCCGCAATACCTGGCGATGATGGTGTTGTGGGAACAGGACGGTTTGACCGTAGGCGAAATCAGCACGCGCCTGCTGACCGATCCTGGCTCACTGACGCCCTTGCTCAAACGCCTGGAAGTCGAAGGTTTACTCAGCCGCACCCGCAGTCGTGAAGACGAGCGAGTGGTGATTGTCGAACTCACGGAACAGGGTCGCGCTTTGCGGGAGCAGGCCCGCGGTATTCCCCGGTGCATCCTCGGTGCCAGCGGGATGACCCTGGAGAGACTGCAAAAACTGCAAGCGGAGCTGCAAGCGCTGCGCAGTAATCTGCAGAACAGCCTCTAATCTCCAAACCACCAAAAATCCCCCTGTGGGAGCGGGCTTGCTCGCGAATGCGGTGTGTCAGACAACATTGATCTTGACTAACACACCGCATT